>CAYRFV010000013.1:0-37285 GCA_964423545.1 uncultured Anaerolineales bacterium
GATCATCGTCGACACCTACGGCGGTGTCGCTCGACACGGGGGCGGCGCGTTCTCGGGCAAGGACCCGACGAAGGTGGACCGGTCGGCGGCGTACATGGTACGCTATGTCGCGAAGAACCTGGTGGCCGCGGGAGTCGCCGATCGGTTGGAGATCCAGGTCAGTTACGCCATCGGGGTGGCGCGGCCGTTGAGCATCGCCGTCGAAACCTTCGGCACAGGCAAGATCAGCGACGAGCGGATCGTTCAGCTCATCCAGGAGAACTTCGATCTGCGCCCGGCTGCGATCATCCGTGGCCTCGACCTGCGCCGCCCCATCTTCCGGGCCACGGCCGCGTACGGCCACTTCGGCCGCAACGACATCGACGCGCCGTGGGAGAGGTTGGATAAGGTCGCTGCACTGAAGAGAGCGGCGGGTCTGGTGTGACGCGCATTGCTTGCGGCGCCACGCGAGGTCGCTGAGCAGCCCCCTCACTCACACCGTTGCATATCACTTCCGCCGGGAGAGCGCGGTGCACCGCGTTCTCCCGTCTTGCGCACACTGCGCGATCCTTTGCCGTGCGCATCATCCTACGGTATAATCGCGTCACGTGGCATGGCGCATGCCGCGCATCACGTTTCACGCTGCATGAGGCATTCGTGCGCGCACTCATCACGGGCGTCTCCGGCTTTGTGGGCAGCCACCTCGCCGAGTATCTCCTGGAGCACACCGACTGGCAGGTCGCCGGCACGGTGTATGGCCGTCTCGACAACATCGCCCACCTGCGCGACCGGGTCACGGTCTATCCGGCGGAGCTGTCTCGCCTGGAGGTGGTGCGCTTCATCATTGAAGAGACCCGACCCGACTACATCTTCCACCTTGCCGCGCAGCCGATCTCTGCACTCTCGCGCATCGATCCATGGTTCACACTCGAAAACAACATCCGGGCGCAACTCAACGTGCTCGAATCGGTGGTGCAGCTCAAGCTACCCAGCCGGGTCTTGATCGTCGGCTCAGCAGAGGAGTACGGCAAGATCACGCCTGAGGATTTGCCTGTCGATGAGGAGACGCCGCTGCGCCCGGTGACGCCCTATGGGGTGAGCAAGGTGGCCCAGGATTACCTGGGGTTGCAGTACTATCTGAGCTACGGCGTGGCGGCGGTGCGCGTGCGGTCGTTCAACCATGTGGGGCCGCGCCAGCGCGAAGGCTTTGTGGCGGCCGACTTCGCCAAGCAGATTGCCGAGATCGAGGCGGGCCGCCGGCCACCCCAAGTCATGGTCGGCGATCTCAGTGCGGGCCGTGACTTCAGCGATGTGCGCGATGTCGCCAGCGCGTACCACCTGGCGTTGACCCGTGGCGAGCCTGGCGAAGTGTACAACATCGGCTCTGGCAACTCCTTCACGGCGCAGACCCTGCTGGAGACGCTGATTCGCCTGTCTGGGAAGCCCGTTTCCATCGTGCAGGATCCGGCCCGGCTGCGCCCGGTGGAGGTGCCGGCTGTCATGGCCGATATCCGCAAGTTCCAGGCGCGCACCGGTTGGGCCCCGGTCATCCCATTCGAGCGAAGCATGGCCGACGTCCTGGCATACTGGCGAGACCAGGTGAACACCGGCGCAACCGACCCAACACCGTTGGAGATGCGTATCGTGGCGCGTCATGCGTCATCGTGACAAACTGACGGATGATGCTGCAAGCGTGACGAGTCGCGAGTGGGCGCCTTGAGCCTTCTGCGCGTTGCTCCTTTCTCGTTGCGACTTCTCGGCGTGCCGTCTTCATCCAGGAGATTAGCAACTTGCCCAAAGCTCTGGTCACCGGCATCACCGGACAAGATGGATCCTACCTGTCCGAACTCCTGTTGGCACGCGGCTATGAAGTGGTCGGCATGGTGCGACGGACGAGCACCATCAACTTCGACCGCATTCGCGACTTCCAGGACCGCATCGAGATTGTCCAGGGTGATCTGCTCGATCAGGTCAGCCTGATCAACATCCTGCAGGAGCATCGCCCCGACGAAGTCTATAACCTGGCGGCGCAGAGCTTCGTGCCGACCAGCTTCCAGCAGCCCGTCCTCACCGGCGAATTCACCGCGCTGGGCGTCACCCGGATGCTGGACGCCATCCGCATCGTCGACCCCAAGATTCGCTTCTACCAGGCCAGCTCCAGCGAGATGTTCGGCAAGGTGCACGAGGTGCCGCAGCGGGAGACCACCCCCTTCCACCCGCGCAGCCCGTATGGCGTGGCGAAGGTATACGGCCACTGGATCACGATCAACTACCGCGAGAGCTACAACCTGTTTGCATGCTCCGGCATCTTGTTCAACCATGAATCCCCTCGCCGCGGTCTGGAGTTCGTCACACACAAGATCACGCACGCCGTCGCGCGCATCAAGCTGGGGCTGGCTCACGAGCTGCGACTGGGCAACCTGGACGCGCGGCGTGATTGGGGCTACGCGCCCGATTATGTCCATGCCATGTGGTTGATGCTCCAGCACGATCACGCCGACGACTACGTGATTGCGACCGGCGAGACGCACTCGGTGCGCGAGTTCTGTCAGGTCGCGTTCGACACGGTCGGCCTGGATTGGGAGCAGTACGTCGTAATCGACCCCCGCTTCTACCGCCCGGCCGAGGTCGATTTGCTTGTCGGTGACCCGACAAAGGCCGGCCGGATTCTGCACTGGGAGCCTACTGTAACTTTCCAACAGCTCGTGCGCATCATGGTGGACGCCGACTTGGCGGCATTGCAGCAGCTGGGCAATCACACTCCCCACGTGGGATAAGCGGCGGAGGAGCGAAGACGAAGGACGAACGCCTGCCCTGATCCTTCGTCCTGGCCTTTCGCGATCGAACGGGAGCACCACATGTCCGACATCCACTTCGGCACCGACGGCTGGCGCGCTCGCATCGCCGAGGACTTCACATTCGACAACGTGCGCCGCGCCGCGCAGGGATTCGCCGCTTACCTCAGATCGACCTATCCCGCCGAGCTGGGCCGCGGGGCGGTGGTGGGGGGCGACAAGCGCTTTCGCTCCGAGGATTTCGCTGCCGCCGTCGCCGAGGTGTTGGCGGGAAACGACATACCAGTGCACTTCTGCGGTGGCGGTATGCCCACGCCGATCATCTCGTTCGGCGTCACTGAGAGGCGCGCACTCGGCGCGGCCAACATCACGGCCAGCCACAACCCGCCGAACGACAATGGCTTCAAGGTGCGTGATGAGCACGGCGGCGCCGTCGATCCGGCAGGCCTGAGCGCCATCGAGGCACGGATTCCAGACGCCGTCGCGGGGGTGCGACGCATCGACTTCGATGCCGGCGTCAAGGCCGGGTTGATCCGGCCGTACGATCCCGTGCCCGCCTACGATGCACGCATCCGGTCACTGGTTGACATCGCACCGATCCGGGACGCTGGTTTCACGATCCTGGTCGATAACATGTGGGGCAACGGCGCCGGCTACCTGTCGCGTTTCATCGGCGGAGGCAAGACACGCGTGGTGGAGTATCACGCGGATCGCAATCCCATCTTCCCGGAGATGCATCGGCCTGAACCGATCCCGCCGAACGTCGACGCCGGGCTGGCGCAAGGCAAGCTGGTCGGCGCGGATGCCGTCTGCATCCTCGATGGCGATGCCGATCGGTGCGGGTTCGGCGATGAGCACAGCGAGTTCATCGACCAGTTGCGGGTGTACGCCCTGCTGGCGATGTATCTATTGGAAGTGCGGGGCCTGCGCGGGCCGATCATCAAGACGATCAGCACAACCTCGATGCTGGACAAGCTCGGCGCACGCTACGGCGTGCCGGTCATCAACACCGGAGTGGGCTTCAAGTACGTTGCGCCGGCGATGATGGAGCACGACGGACTCATCGGCGGCGAGGAAAGCGGCGGCTATGCCTTTCGCGGCCATGTCCCCGAACGCGACGGCATCCTGGCGAATCTGTATCTGCTCGATCTGATGGTCCGGACAGGCAAGAAGCCGACCGAGCTGCTCGCCATGCTGTTTGACCTGGTAGGCGGCCCGCACTACTACGATCGGATCGACACTCGGGTCAAAGACAACGCCATCAAGCAGGCTGCCAAAAAGCGGCTCGACGCCGCGCTGCCCGCGTCGATCGGCGGGCTGCGCGTCACGGACAAGGTGACCCTTGACGGCTACAAGTTCGTCCTGCAGGATGGCGGCTGGCTGCTGGTTCGATTCTCCGGCACCGAGCCGTTGATCCGCGTCTACTGCGAGACCACGCACGGCGATAACGTGCCGGCGATCCTGCAGGACGGGCTGCGGGTGGCAGGGCTGGCGTGAAGGCGGTGGACGCAAGACCCGCGTCGCAGGAGGCTGTTCCGCCGCTCGACCTCCCGCCACTGGTCTTCGTCGACACTCATTGCCATCTCGACCTGCACCAATTCGATGACGATCGCGCAGCCGTCATCGAGCGCGCACTGGCCGCCGGGGTCGCACGGATCATCAACCCGGCGATTGACGTGGCATCGTGCCGCCGCGTGTTGGCGCTGGCCGAGCAGCACGAATCGGTCTACGCCGCGGTTGGCGTGCACCCCAACGACTGCGGCGATTTCGACGACGCGGCCCTGGCCGACCTGGGGATGCTGGCCCAACACCCCAAGGTGGTCGCCATCGGTGAGATCGGACTGGACTATTATTGGGAGAAGACGCCGCACGACCTGCAGCAGCGCGTACTTGCCGCACAGTTGGAGCTGGCCGCCGATCTGGGGTTGCCGGTCATCCTCCACAGCCGCAACCGCACGGCCGACGCGCGCGACTGCACCGCCGACCTCCTGTGGATTATGGCACAACTGGGGCCTGCGATACGGACGCAGGGCGGAGAAACCGGTATCATTGGCGTGTGGCATGCGTTCTCGGGGGATATGGCGGAAGCGCAGCACGCGCGCGGTCTCGGGCTGGCGCTCGGCATCGGAGGCCCGGTGACCTTCCAGAATGCCCGCCGGCTCCACGAATTGGCGCCGCAGCTGCCCCGCGACCGCCTGTTGCTCGAGACCGATGCGCCGTACCTGGCGCCGCATCCTCATCGCGGACAGCGCAATGAGCCGGCGTATGTCCCGCTCGTGGCGAGGAAGCTGGCGCAGTTGTATAATGAGTCCGTTGGGGCTGTTGCGGCGCAGACGACGGCGAACGCACGCGTCTGTTTTCCGAAACTCGACATTTGCCTACGATGACCGAAGCTTCAAACTTACTCGATCTGGTGCGCGACGACCTGACCCGGGTCGAAGCCAAGATGCGCTCCATCGGCGAACACGCCTTCGGACCGATGGGGGAAGCGTTTCTGCTGCTGCTTGGCAGCGGCGGAAAGCGCCTGCGACCCGCGCTTGCACTGGCAGCGTACGGCTTTTACGCCGATCGCGCCTCGGAGAAAGCGATCGCGGCCGCCGCCGCGGTGGAGACGCTGCACACCGCCACCCTGGTCCATGACGACCTGATCGACGAAGCATTGGTGCGCCGGGGAAGCACCACCCTGAACGCGGTCTGGAAAAAGGGCGCGACGGTGCTCGCCGGCGACTACATTTTCGCGCGCGCCGCCGGCTTCGCCGCCGAAACGGACCACCTGCGCGTCGTGCAGCTTTTCGCCGAGACGCTGCGCGTCATCGTCGAGGGGGAGCTGCGCCAGCTCTTCTCCAGTCGCCAGTGGCAGCAACCCAAAGAGGCCTATTATCCGCGCATCTTCGCCAAGACGGCGTCTTTGTTCGCCGCTGCCACGCGTTCGGGCGCCATCCTCGGCGGCGCAACACCGGAGCAGGAACAGGCGCTCTACGACTACGGCCACCATTTCGGTCTGGCATTTCAGATCGTCGATGATATCCTGGATTACGCCGGGGACGAAGCCACCCTGGGCAAGCCGGTGGGCGGCGATCTGCGCCAGGGCATCGTGACCCTGCCGTTCTTCTACTATTTGAGCGCCCAGTCGGACCCCGAACGGGTCATCGCCAGGTTGGGCGCAGGCAGCGATGGCATCACCGCGACGGTCGCAGCCGTGCGGGCGTCGAGCGCCGTCGAGCAGGCCTTCAGCGAAGCCCGCGCCTTCGCCGACCAGGCAAAGGCGGATCTGTCCCCGCTGCCGGAGTGCCCGTTCAAGGCTGCGTTGGCCGACCTGGCCGACCTGGCCCTGGCGCGTCAGGTCTAGCACTACGGTTCACTGCGCCCTTCCGCCGGCGTCCTGGCTGACGCCTGCGTCCCGGCTGACGCCTGCGTCATCGCTGCCGCCGGATCGGTGGCAGGCTGCGGCGATTCGCAACCGGCTGTTCGCGGTCTGACTACAGCACACCATGCCCGACGCACCCACGCCCGATCTCTCCGTCATCATCGTCAGTTGGAACGTGCGCGAACTGCTGCGGGCGTGCCTGATCTCGCTGCTGAAGGACCCGCAGCCGGAGACCGATCACCCTTGGCCCACGGCCTGCGCGCTGCAGCCTGCATCGGTCGAGATCATCGTCGTCGACAACGCCTCCTCCGACGGCAGCGCCGACATGGTCGCCGCCGACTTTCCGCAGGTGCGGCTGATCGCCAACACCGACAACCGCGGCTTCACAGGCGGCAACAACCAGGGCATCGCCGCCGCGCGGGGCCGCTATATCTTCTTTCTCAATCCCGACACGGTGATCGTGGGCGACGCGTTGGCAACGCTGGTCAGCTACATGGAGGAACACCCTGACGTCGGCGTTGCTGGCCCGCAGTTGCGCTACGGCGATGGCCGCCTCCAGTCCTCGCGGCGGCGCTTCCCCACCTTCGGCGCCGCGCTGTTCGAAAGCACGCCGGTGGCCTGGCACTGGCCCGCCAACCCCTGGGCTCGACGCTATCGCATGGAGGATCGCCCTGGCCCCGACGTGGCCGAGCCCGCGAACTCCTCCACCGGGGAAGATGTCGACTGGCTGGTCGGTGCGGCGCTGCTAACCCGGCGGAGCGTGCTCGACCAGGTCGGCGGCTTCGACGAGGGATACTTCATGTACTCCGAGGAGCTGGACTGGTGCCGCCGGGTCAAGCTGGCCGGCTGGCGGGTGGTCTATCTGCCCTCAGCCCGCATCATCCACTACGAGGGCAGGTCCAGCGAGCAGGTCGTCGCGGCCAGGCACATTCGCTTTCAGTCCAGCAGGGTGCGCTACTTTCGCAAGTTCCACGGCCGACCGGCCGCGGCCGCGCTCCGCGCTTTCGTGCTGGCGGCATTTGCGGTAGAATGGGCGCTGGAAGCGGGTAAATGGTTGCTGGGCTCGAAGCGTTCCTTGCGCCGGGAGCGGATGGCCGCGTATGGGCAGTTGTTGGCGTCGAGGCTGCGCACGAACTGACGGTGGATGATCGACTGCCCACGATCCGCCATCGTCGATCTTCTGCCGCCTATCATCGAGGACGACCATGCGCATACTCTTCATCACTGGCGAGTACCCCGCCATGCAGGGCGGCGTTGGAGACTACACCCGCCAGTTGAGCCTGGCGCTCGGCGCGCTCGGCGTCGATGTCCACGTGCTGACCGATGCCAACGCGGGCGGTGATCATTTGCGCGCACCGATGGGCGCTTACGAGCCGACCGTCTACCTCGAGATCGATGATGCAGGCTGGCAGCTGTGGCGCCACACGCTGCGCCTCAACCAGCAGCTCCGTCCCGATGTCATCCACATCCAGTACCAATCCGCGGCCTACGGCCTGCATGCGGCGGTGAACTACCTCCCCTGGCGCTTGCACCTGCTGCCGGGCCGGCCGCGTATCGCGACCACGTTTCACGATCTGCGCTTCCCCTACCTCTTCCCGAAAGCCGGGCCGCTGCGCTGGCGGACCGTGCTCGCGCTGGCCCGCGGGAGCGACGCCGACGTCATCACCAATCCCGTCGATTGGACGCACCTGGCGCAGACGAGCCTCACCGGCCGCATGTTCGCCATCCCCATCGGCAGCAACATTCACTGCCAGCCGCCCAGGTATTTCGATCGCGTGCGGCAGCGCGGGCGGTGGGGAGCCGGCCCCGAGACGTGGCTGCTCGCCTACTTCGGGTTCCTCAATCCGGGCAAGGGCGGCGAAACGCTGATGCGCGCCCTGGCCGAGCTGGTGCGCGACGGCAGGCCGGCCCGGCTGCTGATGGTCGGCGGCAAGATCGGCTCCAGCGACCCGACCAACGAGGCCTACCTGGCGCACGTCGAGCAGTTGATCGCCGAACTGGGGATGGCCGACCGGGTGCAGTGGACCGGCTTCACCGCCAGCGATCAGGTCTCGGCCAACCTCCTGGCCGCCGACTGCGCGGTCCTGCCCTACCGCGAGGGCGCGTCGCTGCGGCATGGCAGCCTGATGGCCGCGCTGGCGCACGGCCTGCCCATCGTCAGCACGCGGCTGCCGCAGGGCATCAGCGCGGCCGCCGGCACGTTTCCCTGCTTGTGCGACGGCGAATCGGCGCTGCTCGTGCCCCCGGATAACCCGACTGCCGCCGCCGATGCCGTCACCCGGCTGATGGGCGATCGGGCGCTGCGCTCGCGGCTGGCCGAAGGCGCGCTCGCGCTGTCGCGCCACTTCGAGTGGACTGCAATCGCACAGCAGCACGTCGAGATGTATCGCAAACTGGGCGTCGCATAGACCCGGAAACGGAGCTTTCGTGCCCCGCACCTTCATCGCCCTGGATCTGGAGACCACCGGCCTGGACAGCAGCCGCGACGCCATCATCGAGGTCGGCGCGGTCCGCTTCCAGGAGGACCGGATCGTCGACCGTTACAGCACGCTCATCAATCCCGGCCGGCCCATCCCATTCGAGATCACCCAACTCACCGGCATCACGGATCGCGATGTGGCCGGCAAGCCGCGCTTCGACCAGGTCGCCAGCCAGATCATGCGCTTCGCCGGCGCGGCGCCGATCGTTGGCCACAACGTCGGCTTCGACCTGGGCTTCCTGCGCGCTCAGGGCCTCCTGACCGAAAACACCGGGCTGGACACCTGGGAGCTGTCGACTATCCTGCTGCCGGGCCGCTCCGGCTACAGCCTCGGCGTGCTGGCCGAGCAGTTCGGGCTGGGCATGGCCGGACAGCATCGGGCGTTGCAAGACGCCGAGCGATCGGGCCAGCTCTTCCTCCGGCTGTGCGAGATCGCCGCGAAGCTGCCGCGCGCCGTCCTGCTGGAGATCAACCGCCTGGCGAAGGAAAGCTTCTGGCCGCTGGGCGACGTGTTTCGTGACGCGCTGGTCGCGGCCGGCGGGGTGCGCGGAGCCACCGGCCCCCTGCCGTTGGAGCAGTTGGCGCCGAACAGCCCGCTGCTCCAGCCGGCCCGCTCGATCGAGCCCCTCTCGCCGGCGGAGCAGCCGGAGCCGATCGACGCTGCCGAGCTGGCCGCGATGCTGCAGCCGGACGGCGCATTCAGCCGCGCGTTCCCCGGCTTCGAGTTCCGACCGCCCCAGGTGCACATGCTCGAATCGGTGGCGGCTGCCTTCAACCAGTCGCACCACCTGATGGCCGAAGCGGGCACCGGCACGGGCAAGTCCGTGGCCTACCTGCTCCCCGCCATCGCGTACGCGGTCAAGAACGGTACGCGCGTCGTGGTCAGCACCAACACCATCAACCTGCAGGATCAGCTCTTCAAGAAGGATCTGCCCGACCTGCAGCGCATCCTGGGCGCTGCCTGGAACAGTGCGACGCCGTTTCGTGCGGCGCTGCTGAAAGGCCGCAGCAACTACCTCTGCCCGCGGCGCTTCGCGGCGCTGAAGGCCCGGCCGGGCTTGAGCGACGACGAGCTGACGATGATTGCGCGCGTGCTCGTGTGGCTGCCTTCCACGGCCACCGGGGACCACGGCGAGCTGGCGCTGCCGCGACCGGTCGACCGCTTCGTATGGAGCCAGATCTCGGCGGAGAATGAAGGGTGCACGCTCGAGCGTTGCCAGCGCGAGATGGGCGGGCGCTGCTTCTTCTATCGGGCGCGGCGGCAGGCCGATGCGGCGCACATTGTCGTCGTCAACCACGCCCTGTTGATGGCCGACGCTGCGACCGAGAATCGCGTGCTGCCCGAATACCACCATCTGATCGTCGACGAGGCGCATCACCTGGAGGATGCGGTTACCGATCAGCTCAGTTTTCGGGCCGACAGCGTGCTGGTCAGCCAAACCCTTGCCGCCATCCACCCGCGCGGCGGCCGCGCACCCCAAAACGTCGCGCACGCCTCCGGCTTGCTGGCTGACATCGATGCAACCATCCGCTCGCGGCAGACGCCGGCCGAGCTTGCCGCAGCGCTGCGCAGCCACATCCTGCGCACGCAGGCCGATTGCGATGGCGTGCACCTGCGGCTGGACGATTTCTGGCAGGTGATGGAGGAGGTGGTGCAGGCGTTTCGCCCGCAGGCCGACAATAGTGACTACGACCTGCGCATCCGCGTCACTGAGGCGGTCCGCAGCCAACCCGCGTGGGTCGAGGTCGAGGTGTGCTGGGAGAATATCGGCATCATCTGGCAGACGCTGCTGAAACACCTCGACGCACTGCGCGAAGGGCTGGCGGATCTGGCGAAGGGAGGCTTCATGCCCGAAGGCGGCGACGAATTGATCGAAGCCCTGGCTTCCGCCGGCAGCCGGCTCAGCGAGCTGCATGCCCAGATGGAAGCCTGGGTGATGAAGCCGGATCACAACGGCGTCTACTGGATCGAAGCGGGCGCCAACGCGAGCCGCGGGCGGCGGGTCGCGCTGCGCTCGGCGCCGCTGCACATCGGCCCGCTGGTGCAGGAGCACATCCTCTTCCGCAACGACACCGTCGTGCTCACCTCCGCGACGCTGCGCACGGCAGGCAGCTTCGACTACCTTCGCGACCGCCTCTACGCCCAGGAGGCCGACTCCGTCACGGTCGGCTCACCGTTCGATTACCAGGCCAGCACGCTGCTCTATCTGGCCGCTGACCTGCCGGAGCCGAACGCGCCCTCGTTTCAGACGACCGTCGAGCAGGCGTTGATCGGCCTGACCCGGGCGCTCGGCGGCCGCACGCTGGCGCTCTTCACCTCCTATGCGCAGCTGCGGCGCACCGCGCAGGCCATTCTGCCCGCGCTCACCGAGGCCGGCATCAATGTGCTCAGCCAGGGCAGCGGCAGCTCTCGCCATCAACTGCTGGAGACCTTCAAGGCCTCGAATCGCACGATCCTGCTCGGCACGCGCAGCTTCTGGGAGGGTGTCGATGTCATCGGCCCGGCGCTCAGCGCCCTGGTGCTGGTGCGCCTGCCGTTTGCCGTGCCCACCGATCCGATCGTGGCGGCGCGCAGCGAGACGTTCGATGATCCGTTCTACCACTACCAGGTGCCTGACGCCATCCTGCGCTTCCGCCAGGGGTTTGGCCGCCTGATCCGGAGCAAGACCGATCGCGGCGTCGTCGTGGTGCTCGACAAGCGCATCCAGTCGAAAGGCTACGGCAAGCTCTTCCTGGAATCGCTGCCGGAGTGCACCATCCACAAAGGGCCGCTCATGAACCTGCCGGCCGTGGCGCGGGCCTGGGTGGACCAGACGTCGCCTTAGCGTGTCATCGGGCCGATTCATCGCTCGGATGAATCGGGCTGATTCATCGGCCCGATATTTGACACAAGCGGCCTCGCCGCGTATGATCTAGGACGATCACCTCCGAGGCGCACCACGGCCCCGGAGGTTTTCGTGGAATGGATGCGCAAGACCTTCGGGGACCGCGGCGAGCAGAGCGTTCGCACGGCCTCGAAGGTCTTCACTTGAGAGGAGAACAAGAGCCATGCTGGGCGTGCAAGACCTGCGCAAAGGCGCCACCTACATCGAGGAGAACGAGCTCTGGCGGGTGCTGGAGTACGAGCATGTCAAGACCGGTCGCGGCAACGCCACCATCCGCGTGAAGGTGCGCAACGTGCGCAACGGCTCGACGCAGACCAAGACCTATCCTTCGGGCAGCCGTGTACAGGATGTCCGGCTGGATCACGCCGAGGTCCAGTATCTGTACAACGACGGCGACCTGTACTACTTCATGGATCTGGAGACCAACGAGCAGCCGGTGCTGTCGGCGGCGTTGCTGGGGGACGCGGTCAACTTCCTGACGGATGGCATGACGCTGGAGCTGGAGAGCTACGAGGGCGAGTCGATCAGCGTCGAGCTGCCAACCACCGTCGACCTCGCAGTGACCCAGACCGATCCGGGCTTTGCCGGCGACACCGCCACGAACGCCACCAAGCCAGCGACCGTCAGCACGGGCTATCAGGTGCAGGTGCCGCTCTTCGTCAACATCGGCGACAAGATCCGGGTCGACACGCGCACGGGCGCCTACCTGACGCGCGTCTAGCGACCAGGGGCGACTGAGGGAGACCCAGGCCCGAGCCCGGTGGGTTCTGGCGCTTCGGCATCCATCTCCTTCTTGCCAAGGCGGTCGCTTCTTGTTATAATCGTGATCGACCGGCGGGATATGTCCCCGGTCGCGCGCCACCCTAGCTCAATCGGCAGAGCAAGCGCTTCGTAAGCGCTAGGTTAACGGTTCAATTCCGTTGGGTGGCTCCTGGCTGCGGCCCCGACCCTGACCGGTTGGGGCTTCTGTTTATCGGGACCGTGGCAGTTCGTGTGGGCGCCGCCGCTCGCTCAGCTTGTGACCTTCAGCCTTTAGCATCCGGTTTCCGGCATCCAGCTCCGATCTCTTGTGTTCCGATGATAGCGCTTGACACTGTCTCTCCCGATCGCCGCGACGCATTCGATAGCCTGTGGCGCTTTTCGAGTTCGAGCCGTGTCACGCTGGTCCTCGTCGCGCTCCTTGTCGCCACCTTAGGCGTGGCGCTTATGCTGCCTCAGCTTCCCACCGGCCTGGACGGCGCAGCCACCGAGCGCTGGTTTGGCGCGGCCACGGCCAGCTACCGAGGGTTGGGCGCGCTGCTGCGCGCGGTTGGCGCCTTCGATATCCTGCAGGGGCCATGGTTGCGCATCCTGCTGGCGTGCCTGGTGTACAACCTGGCCCTGCGGCTGGCGGATCACTTGCGCTGCGTGCGCGGGGCCTGGCGCACGGTCACCGCTCCCCCGCCCTTTCCGCCCGGCCTTCCGGCCGAACGCATCGCCCGGCCCGAGCCGCTGGAGCAGGCGCTCACCATCGTGAGCGAGGTGATGCGCCCGCACTATCCCGGGCTCGTCTCGCAGTCGGAGGCGGGCCAGGCGCGCGTCTACGGGCGCCGGCGCCGGCCAGGGGTGCTTGGCGCGCCCGCGCTGTCGCTGGGCCTGCTGCTGCTCCTGTCCGGTCTGGTGGTCAACGGGCTGTACGGTTGGCACACCGACGAGTTGGCGCTGGCGGTCAAGGGCAGCGCCGGCGTGGCCGTCGACGGTGGGCTGCAGTTCCTGCTCGACAGCATCGCCGGCGAAGGCAGCGCCACACGGTCCGCGGTGGTCGTGACCCGCTCCGATGGACGCCAGGAGCGCCTGGCGGCCGGCTTTCTCCGTCCGGCCCGCTCAGGAAGCCTGTGGCTTGCACAGCGAGCTGTGGGCCCGGCGCTGCAGGCGCGTGCCCACGGTGCTGACCGTCCCCTGCTCCTGCGTTCTCTCGCGGCCGACAGCCAGCTGAATACGGAGCTCAACGTGCCGCTCCGGGAGACTTCGGAGCTGGCGTTCGCGATCCCGGACCGCAACCTCGCGCTACGGGTTGTCAGCTACGCTGCGCTCCCCGAGCAGGGCTTTCGCGGTCCGGTCTTCCTGGTCGAGGCGTACCGCGGCGACGGCGCCACCCCGCTCCTGACGCAGCTGGTGGAAAGCAGCGCCTCCCTGACCATCGAGGATATCACGGTCGACCTGCGCCGCGAGCGGTATGCCGTCCTTGTGGCCGCCTATCTGCCGGGCCTGGGCCTGATTGCACTCGGCCTGCTGCTGGGATTGGCCGGCCTGATCACGCTGCGCGTCTGGGGCTACACGGAGACCTGGGCCAACCTGATGGCAGGGCGGGATGGCGTCACGGTGATCTTCCGCAGCGCCGCGCCGTGGAGGCCGCGTGCGGAGTGTGCACGGCTCGCTGAGGCGGCGCTGGCGGCGCCCGCGCCTGCGCCGGAGTAGCCGCATGAGGGCGATCACCATCGGCGTGGCCGGTGGATCCGGCTCCGGCAAGACCACCGTCGCGCTGAGAATCCTGGAGCGCGTCGGGTTCGATCGCATCGCCTATCTGCCGCACGACGCCTACTACCGGGATGCCAGCAATCTCCCGCCGGGCGAGCGAGCACGGCTCAACTTCGACCATCCCGACTCGCTGGACAACGACCTGCTGATTCAGCATCTGCGCCAGCTCCAGGCCGGATACCCGGTTGAAATCCCGGTGTACGACTTCAAGACGGACAGCCGCCTGCCTGAAACGCGCCACATTGCGCCGCAGCCGGCGATCCTGGTGGAAGGCATCTTGATCTTCGTCGACACGCGGCTGCGCGACCTGATGGACGTCAAGATCTTCGTCGACACCGACGCCGACCTGCGCTTCATCCGCCGGCTGGAACGCGACATGGCGGAACGCGGGCGGTCGCCCGAATCGATCATCGCTCAATACTTGCGAACCGTGCGGCCGATGCATCTGGAGTTTGTGGAGCCCAGCAAGCGCTACGCCGATGTGATCATCCCGGAAGGCGGCTTCAACGAGGTGGCGATCGACATGGTTGCCGCGCGGGTGCGGACGCTGGTGGGGCAGGCTGGCGGCGCCTGATCGGCGGCGGCGCTCAAGGCGTGGTTCGTCCCGCCGGACTGGACAAGATGCCCGATCTTGTGCTAATCTGATGCAATTCTGCATGCTCGAAAAGCAAGTCGTCCGTGGGTTGCGCCCGCGCCTGGGCAGCGACCGGCGCGGAGAGAGGACAAGTCGCACATGACAATTCGGGCCGCCGTCATCGGTATCGGCGCCATGGGACGCAACCATGCGCGCGTCTACTCTGACCTGCCAGACGTCGACCTGGTTGGCGTCGCGGATGTCGACGGGAAGGCCGCTGCAGCGGTCGCGGCGAAGTTCGGCGCTCAGGCCTTCACCGACTTCGAGAAAATGCTCGATGAGCTGCGGCCGGACGCTGTCAGCATCGCCGTACCGACGGTCCAGCACTGCCGGGTTGCGACGGCCGTCATCCGGCGCGGCATTCACCTGCTGATCGAAAAACCGATCTCGTTCAGCGTCGAGGAGGGCCAACAGCTGATCTCTGACGCCGAGTGTTGCGGCTCAAAGCTGATGATCGGTCACATCGAACGCTTCAATCCGGCGGTAATCGCCCTTAAAGCGCAACTGTCGGCAGGGGAATTGGGCCGCGTGTTCGAGATCGACGCGCGGCGGCAGGGCCCGTTCCCGGTTCGTGTGGTTGACGTGGGCGTGGTCATCGACCTCGCCGTCCACGACCTCGATATTATGCGCTACATCACCGGCGCCGAGATCGTGCGCGTGTACGCCGAGACCGAGCGGCGCATCCACTCGACGCGAGAGGATCTGCTCACCGGGCTGGTGCGCCTGAGCGACGGCACTCTGGGCACGCTCACGATCAACTGGCTGACGCCGACCAAGATTCGCGAGCTGTACGTCACCGGCGAGCGCGGCATGTTCCGGGTGGACTACCTGACGCAGGATCTCTACTTCTACGAGAACGCCACCACCCGTGACGGCGATTGGGACACCTTGCGCGTCCTGCGCGGCGTCAGCGAGGGGCGCATGATCCGCCATGTGGTGAACAAGAAAGAGCCGCTGCGCGCCGAGCTCGAAGCGTTCCTGGCTGCGGTCCGCGGCGAAATCCCGGTTCCAATCACCGGCGCGGACGGGTTGACCGCGCTCATCCTCGCGCAGAACATGGTGGTCTCAGGCCTGGAGCACCGGACGGTGGAGCAGTCCGACAGGGTGATGTCCATTGAGAGTTCCCGATGAAAAACTTTGCGATCACTGGCGTGGGCGGCTACATCGCCCCCAGGCATCTGCGAGCGATCCGCGACACGGGCAACCGGCTGATTGCGGCACTCGATCCCCATGATGCGGTCGGCCTGCTCGACCAATACGATTTCGACATCCGCTTCTTCACGGAGTACGAACGCTTCGATCGGCACCTCGAAAAGCTGCGCCGCGGGCCTGAGGCTCAGCGCGTCCACTACTTGAGCATCTGCGTCCCGAACTATCTGCATGATGCCCACTGCCGCCTGGCGCTGCGGGTGGGCGCCGACGCGATCTGCGAAAAGCCGCTCGTCATCAATCCGTGGAACCTCGATGCCCTTGAGGAGTTGGAGGCGGAGACGGGCCGGCGCATCCACACGGTCCTGCAGCTGCGCGTACACCCCAAGCTGCTGGCTCTGCGCGAGTCGCTCCTGCGGCAGCGAGGCAGTCGCCCGCATGACGTGTGCCTCACCTATGTCACTGGACGCGGTGCATGGTACCATCAGTCCTGGAAGGGGGTGAGCGAGAAGTCGGGTGGCATCGCCACCAACATCGGCATCCACTTCTTCGACCTGCTGCTGTGGCTCTTCGGCAGCGCGGGCGAGTCGCGCGTCCACCACGCCGACCCCAATCGCATGTCGGGCTTCATCGAGTTGGAGCACGCGCGGGTGAAGTGGTTCCTCTCCGTAGACACGGCCGACCTTCCCTTTGCGGTCGAACCGGGCAAGCGCAGCACCTTCCGCTCGATCACCATCGACGGCGAAGAGGTCGAATTCACCGAGGGTTTCACCGACCTGCATACGCGCGTCTACCAGGAGACTCTCGCCGGCAGAGGCTTCGGCATTGCGGACGCGCGGCCCTCGATCCAACTGGTGCACCGCATCCGCACCGCGCCGGTCTCGCCTCGCGACGACACCGCGCATCCGATGCTGCTCAGGGCGTAGCCGATGACCGAGCCTGCTTACTTCGCCCATCCCAGCGCCTACATCGACCAGCCGTGCGAGATCGGCGCGGGCACGCGCATCTGGCACTTCTGCCACGTGATGGCAGGGGCCAGGATCGGTGAGCGCTGCAACCTGGGCCAAAACGTCTTCGTCGGCGAGAGCGCCGTGATCGGCGCAAACGTCAAGATCCAGAACAACGTCTCCGTGTACGCCGGGGTGATCCTGGAAGATGACGTGTTCTGCGGCCCCTCATGCGTATTCACGAATGTGATCAATCCCCGCTCGCAGATCGTGCGTCACAGCCAGTATCAGCGGACCGTCGTGCGCCGCGGCGCCACCATCGGGGCCAATGCCACGATCGTCTGCGGCGCCACCATCGGCCGGTACGCCTTTGTCGGCGCCGGCGCGGTGGTGCGCGGCGATGTGCCTGACTACGCTTTGATGCTTGGCGTGCCGGCCCGGCGCCGCGGATGGATGAGCCGCCATGGCCACCGCCTGCCGGAGCCGGACGCTGACGGGATGATGCGCTGCCCGGAGAGCGGCTGGCGTTACCGGGAGGTCGAGCCGGGCGTGCTCCGCTGTCTCGACTGGCCTGAGGATGCGCCGCTGGCAAGCTGAGAGTCCGCATGATGAGATGCTATCCCGTGTCGATTCGCTCACATGCACTGTTCATTCCCGCGTAAGGAGCTGCCCCACATGTCCGACACCCAACCTATTCCGCTGCTCGATCTGAAGGCGCAGTACGCGCCGATCCGCGAAGAAATCCGCGCAGCCATGGACCGCGTGGCCGACGCACAGTACTTTATCGGCGGACCGGAAGTTGAGGGGCTGGAACGCGAGGTCGCGGCCTACTCGCAGTGCGGGTTCGGGATCGGCGTCACCTCGGGCACCGATGCCCTGATTGTGGCGCTGATGGCAATCGGCATCCAGCCCGACGACGAGGTGATCGCTCCGCCCTACACCTTTTTCGCCACGGGCGGTTCGGTGCATCGGCTGGGCGCAAAGCCGGTGTACGTGGACATCGACCCGTTCACCTACAACATCGACCCGGCCCAGATCGAGGCGGCAATCACGCCGCGCACGAAGGCGATCATCCCGGTCCACCTCTACGGGCAGATGGCCGACATGGACCCGATCATGGAGGTCGCGCGGCGGCACAATCTGATCGTCATCGAGGACGCGGCGCAGGCGATCGGCTCAGAGTATCGCGGCCGGCGCGCTGGCTCCATCGGTCATCTGGGCTGCTTCAGCTTCTTCCCCTCCAAGAACCTTGGAGGCTTCGGTGACGGCGGCATGGTCACCACCAATGACCCGGACCTCGCAAAGCAGGTCAAGTTGCTGCGCAACCATGGCGCCGAACCGAAGTATTACCACAAGGTGGTCGGCGGCAACTTCCGGCTCGACGCGCTCCAGGCAGCGGTGCTGCGGATCAAGCTGAAATACCTGGACGGCTGGACTGCGGCGCGCCAGCGCAACGCGGCGCGCTATCGTCGTCTCTTCAACGCCGTAGGGTTGGCGGACGAAGGAGGAGCGACGACCGATGACGGACGCCCGTCGATCGCGCCGGGACCGTCCTACATCGTCATGCCGTATGATGCGGGGTACGGCCGCCACATCTACAACCAGTTTGTCATCCGCACCGACCGCCGCGATGCGGTCATGGCGAAGCTGAAGGCGCGGCAGATCGGCCACGAAATCTACTACCCTGTGCCGCTGCATCTGCAGGAGTGCTTCGCCGAGCTCGGGCACAGGCCCGGCGACATGCCTGCCAGCGAGACGGCTGCTCGTGAGACGCTGGCCCTGCCCATCTACGGTGAGCTGACCGAGACGCAGCAGCAGGTGATTGTGGAGACCATTGCAGCAGCCTACGACGAGGCAGCGAAGGCGTGAGAGTCCTCTCGGTCGTCGGCGCGCGGCCGCAGTTCATCAAGGCGGCCCCGGTTTGTCGTGCACTGAGAGACGCAGGACACCGCGAATTCCTGGTGCACACCGGCCAGCACTACGATTACGGGATGTCCCAGGTTTTCTTCGAGGAGCTGGGCATTCCCCAGCCGGATGCCAATCTGGAGGTTGGTTCGGGCGCGCACGGCTGGCAGACCGGCCACATGCTGATCCGGCTGGAAGAGCTGCTGCTGGCGCAGCGCCCGGATTGGGTGCTGGTCTACGGTGACACGAACTCCACGCTGGCCGGAGCGCTGGCCGCGGTCAAGCTGCACATGCCCGTGGCCCATGTCGAGGCCGGCCTCCGCTCGCACAACCGCGAGATGCCGGAAGAGCACAACCGCGTGCTGACCGATCACATCGCCGAGCTGCTGCTGTGTCCGACGCAGACCGCGGTCGATAACCTGGCCCTGGAGAACCTACGAACCGGCGTGCACCTGGTTGGCGACACCATGTATGATGCAGTGCTCCGGTTCGCTGAGAGCGCCCGCCGGCAGTCGACCATCCTGGGCGATCTGGGGCTGAAGCCGGGAGGCTACCTGCTGGCGACGGTGCACCGCCCCTATAACACCGATGCGCCGCAGAACCTGCGCGCCATCCTGGCCGCCTTCGCCGAAATCGAGGAGCCAATCGTCTTCCCTGTCCACCCGCGCACGCGCGCCAGGTTGGGAGGCTTGGCGCTGGACGGGCAAGGGCCCGTGGAGAACCCGCGCTTCATCGAGCCGCTCGGATACCTCGACATGCTGGCGCTGCAGCAGGGCGCCCGTCTCATCCTCACTGACTCCGGCGGCATGCAGAAAGAAGCCTATTGGCTTGGTGTGCCGTGCATCACGCTGCGGCCTGAGACGGAGTGGGTCGAAACGGTCGCCGCAGGCTGGAATGTATTGGTCGGCGCCGATCGCGCCCGCATCCTCGATGCGGTCAGGTCGTTGACCGCACCGGCGCAGCGCCCGGCGGTGTATGGCGACGGGCGATCGGCGCAGCGCATCGTCGCACTGATGGAGCGGCACAACGGATGAGCGCTTATAACCCGGAGCAGTACTGGGAAAACCTCCTGGAAGCACAGTTCAGCCTGAAGGGAGTCGGCCATCCCTGGCTGCCGGAGAGCTTCAACCGGATCATCTATCGAGCCTGCGAGCGCGCGACGGAGAGGGTGCTGGTCGGCCAGAACACGCCATGGGATCAGATGGATGTGCTCGACATCGGCTGTGGCACCGGTTACTGGGTGGAGTATTGGAGGGCCAGGGGCGTCAGCCAGATCACCGGGTTGGACCTGACAGCCACATCCGTCCACAATCTTCAGCGAGCATTCCCCACCTTCGCATTTCATCAATGCAACATCTCGGATGCCGCCGTGCCGCCTTTGGGACCCTTCGATCTGATTTCAGCCATGAATGTCCTGCTGCACGTCACCGACCCGGACCGGTTCGAGCAAGCCCTCCGCAACATCCGCGGCTATCTGAAGCCGGCCGGCTTGCTGGTCATGATCGAACCGGTGGTGGTGAACACGTGGTGGGGACCGCCACTGGATCGCACGGCGCATGCCCAGGTCAGGACATTGCAGCAGTGGCGCGAGATCCTGGATCGGGCGCAACTGGAAATCCGCAGGATGACACCTGTCACCTACCTGCTGGCCGATCCGGTGGACACGAAGGCGCGTTGGAGCTTCAGACTCCTTGCACGTTACTGGTCCCTTCTATGTCGCGCCTTGCGATCGCACGAAACCTTGGGCGCGGTCACCGGAAGTGGGCTGTATGGCCTGGATAGGCTTCTGTTGAGCTTGGGTGGAGATGGCACTTCCGCCAAATGCCTGTTGATCGCGCCCAAAGCTCCCGGCAAATAGCAGCGGACGCTAACTGCATGCGCGTGCTCCATCTGCCGCTCAACATCGCTTCCATCCCATCGCATACGATCCGAGCGCTGCGCCAGTCCGGCGTCGATGCCCGCGGCCTGATCTTCGGCGCCGACCGCGTGCAGACCCCCGACGGCTTGAGACTGGTGCGCGCCGATAGCCCCAACCGGGCGAAGCGCAAGCTCCAGAAAACGCGCTGGCTGGCGGCGTTCCTGTGGGAAATCAGCCGGGCAGACGTCCTCCACTGGTATTTCGGGGCAATCACCTTGCCGCACGCGCTGGACCTGGCCCTCGTGAAACGCCTGCGCAAGCCGGCCGTGGTCGAATGGATGGGATCCGAGATTCGCATACCGGACGTCGAATCCGCCGAGAATCCCTACTACAAAGATGCGCTCGGCCGGGGGTACGAATACGCGTCCTTCGAGAGCCTGGCCGCATCACGCCGCGTGCAGGGGATCTTTGCCGCTTCGGGCTTTGTATGCGCCTGCGACTTGGGCATGCTGCCGTATATCCAGCCGGATATCGCCCCGCACGCGCACGTCGTGCGGCGCCGCTTGATCGCTGCGGACTACGAACCGCGCCTTCCCCTCCCTCAGGCCAGCGTGCCCCTGGTCGTTCACAGCCCAACGGCGCCGGTCGCCAAGGGCACGGTGGCCGTGCTGGCCGCCATCGAGCGACTGCGCAGCCGAGCGCAGTTCGACTTCCGCTTGATCCAGGGCATGCCTCGCGCCGAGGCGCTGGCGATCATCCAACGCTGCGATCTCTTCCTCGATCAGTTCGTATTGGGCGACTACGGCATGGCGGCCATTGAGGCGATGGCGCTCGGCAAGCCGGTCATCTGCTACATTAAGCCCTCTCTGCGGCAGGCTTACGGCCCCGACCTGCCGGTCGTCCATGCCACCCAGGAGAGCCTGGCAGATGTCCTGGCTGAACTGCTGGCCGATGGCGCGCGGCGGCGCGAGATCGGGCTGCGCGGCCGCGCGTATGTCGAGAAGCACCACGACGCGGCCGCGATCGCGGGGGAGCTGAGGGCCATCTACGCGGACCTCATCCAGCGGCGGCAGACGCGGGAGACGCTGTGAAGAAGCGCATCTGCATCATTTCGTTTTCACCGATCGCGCGCGATGCGCGCGTGTTGCGCCAGATCAAGCACCTCGGCCCACACTACGACCTGACAGTGATCGGCTTCGGCGACGCGCATCCGACGTGGCGCGGGCAATCCGGCATCGATTGGCTGCCGGTGGCGCTTCCTGCCGAGAGCCTGACCTCGAAGTTGGGCGGGCTGGTCTTTCCCCTGTTGGGCAAGGTCTCCGCGCGCGCCTACGATGCCTGGTTCTGGCGCAAGCCTCATCGCCGCCAGGCGCTCGACCTGGCGCTGGCCGGTCGCTGCGACGCCTATCACGCCAACGATTGGGACGCGCTCCCCATCGCGGGCGAGGCGGCTGCGCGCCATGGCGCCCCACTGGTCTTCGATGCCCACGAGTATGCGCCCCAGGAGTTCGGCGATCGTGCGCTCTGGCGGTTCCTGTATAGCCCGGCGATCACCTACACGCTGCGCAAGTATGCGCGTCGTGTCGCCGCTGCCACCACGGTGGCCCAACCGATCGCCGAACGCTATGCCCATGAGTTCGGTCTTGACATGATCGCCGTGCTCAATGCCCCGGAGTATGAGCCGGCGCCATCCCACCAACTGGATCCCGATCACATCCGGCTGATCCATCATGGCGGTGCGATCCGCGGCCGCCGGTTGGAGCGCATGGTCGAAGCGCTCGCCCGTTGCGACGCGCGCTACACGCTGCACTTCATGCTCACGCCCAGCCAACCGGAGTACCTGGACTTTCTGCGCGCCCACGCCCGGCAGATCGCGCCGGACCGGGTGCATTTCCACGATCCAGTGCGTCCCGAGCAGATCGTCCAGGAAATCGCGCAGTACGATATCGGCTTCTACTTGCTGGAGCCGGACAACTACAACAACGAGTCGGCGCTGCCCAACAAGCTTTTCGATTTCATCAATGCCGGCCTGGCCGTGTGCGTCGGCCCATCACCGGAGATGGCGCGCCTGGTGACCGCGTACGGCTGTGGCGTGATTGCGCCCACTTTCGCCGCCAGCGGTGTCGCAGCCACCCTCAACGCGCTGCGTCCGGCACAGATCGATGCGCTGCGGGCAGCCTCGGTGACGGCGAGCAAGACCCTCAACGCGCAGGTTGAGATGGGCAAAGTGGTCGATCTGTACCGGCGGCTGCTAGGCGGGGCGGGCTGATCATGTGCGGCATCTTCGGCGTCTGGCGGTGGGACGGTATGCCGGTGAACCCCGCCGCTGTGCAGCAAGCCACCCGCTTGCTGCGCCACCGCGGCCCGGATGACGAGGGGTATCTCCTGGCCAACACGCGGCGCGGCGCGGCGCTTTCTTGCGCCGGCGACGACACCGCTCCCGGTCTCGATCTGCCGCACATCGGACGCCTGGCCGGTGAGCCCTGGGACCTGGCCTTCGGCTTCCGCCGGCTGGCGATTCTCGACCTATCGCCCGCTGGACATCAGCCGATGTCCAGCCCGGACGGCCGCTTCTGGCTGATCTTCAACGGTGAAGTGTACAATTACCTCGAACTGCGCGAGGAGCTGCGGGGCCTGCGGCATTCTTTTCACACCGGTTCCGACAGCGAAGTGATTCTCGCAGCATACAGCCGATGGGGGCCGGAGTGCCTGCCGCATTTCAACGGCATGTGGTCGTTTGCCATTTGGGATAGCGTCGATCAGTGTCTTTTCCTGGCTCGCGATCGATTCGGAGTCAAACCGCTCTACTGGGCGTCCGATGACGGCGGATTCCGGTTCGCTTCGGAGATCAAGGCGCTGGTGGGCCGGCACGGCCTGGCATTCCGGCCGGATGCAGCGGCGGTCTACGACTACGTGGCCGCAGCACAGCTGCCGAGTCCGCAGGGCGGCAAAACCTTCTTCCAGGGCGTGCGGTCACTGCCGCCGGGCCGATCCTTGCTGGTGCGCCGCGGGCGGGTGGAGGAGCAGCGCTACTGGAGCCTTTCGGCCGCTCGAGCGGACGATGCGACCCGCGACCCGGCTGCAGTCGCCTCGAGCTATCGGGAGCTCTTCCTCGATGCCGTGCGTTTGCGACTGCGCTCCGACGTGACGGTGGGCACTTGCCTCAGTGGCGGCGTGGATTCATCCTCCATCGTCTGCGCCATCAGCCACCAGATCGCCCAGGAGGGGGTCGCAGCGGCCCAGATTGGAGAACGACAGAAGACCTTCAGTGCGGTCTACGACACCCCAGGCCGTTACAACGAGCGTCCGTACATCGAGCGGGTGCTGGAAGCGACCGGCGCCGAGGGCAACTTCGTCGTGCCATCATGGGAAGGACTGTACGAGGATCTGACGGACCTCGTCTGGCGCCAGGACGAGCCGTTCCTCTCGACCAGCATCTTTGCCCAGTGGTGCGTGATGCGGCTGGCCCATCAGCGCGGTGTGACTGTTTTGCTTGATGGGCAGGGCGCCGATGAGCAGCTGGGGGGTTACCTACCCTACGTCCTCTTTCTGGAGGATCTCGTACACCGCGGCCAGGTCGGCCGGGCATGGTCGGAAGCGCGCGATCTCCAGGCGCAGACGGGACGAAGCGCTGCCGGCCTGATGGCGCGTGCGCTCTCCCGCCAGGCCCACGGCGCATGGATCGACCGCCTGCGCCGCCAGCGCCGCGCGGCGGGGATGGACACTTGCGCGCTCAATCCTGATTTTGCTGCGGCGCACCGCGAGCAGAACGCCAACTGGTGGCCCGATGTGGGACAGCACACGCTGGATGCGCACCTGGCCGACCTGGTGACCGATTCCAGCCTGCCGCACCTGCTGCGCTACGAAGATCGGAACTCGATGGCGTTCGGCATTGAAGCGCGCGTGCCGTTCCTCGACTACCGCCTTGTCCAGGCGTCTTTCACCGAGGCCGCGGTCTGGCGCATCCATGCGGGCTGGTCGAAATGGATTCTGCGCCGGGCGATGGAGCCGTTGGTGCCGGCGGAGATCATCTGGCGCAAAGACAAGGTGGGTTTTGAGACCCCGGAGATCGCGTGGACACAGCGCCTCACGGCTGAGGCGCCGGCCCTGTTCGACGGTGCATTCAGTCGCGACTTTCTCGATACGGCCGAGGTGCACCGCCGCGCGGCGGCCTGGCCGGCCGGCGGCGAGGATGTTCGGCTCGTATGGCGGTGGATCAATCTGGAAACCTGGCTGCGCGTGTGGCAAGGAGCAGGCGAATGAGCGGCGAGCGCGTGTGCATGCTGGTGCGCAACGACTGCCGAACCGACTTCCGAGTGTTGAAGGAAGCCGGTTCCGTGGCGCGCGCCGGCTATCGCGTGACAGTGGTGGCCGCCAACACCTACGGTCCGCTGGAGCGCGAAACGCGCGATGGGTTCGAGATCATCCGGGTGCCGGTCGAACGCGCACGAACCCGGGTGGAACGCTATCTCAACCTCTTTCCGCGCACGATGCGGCGCATGGCCGAGGTCGCGGCCGGGGTCGGCGCCGCCATCTATCATGCACACGATACCGATGCGACCGTCCCGGCCTGGCTGGCGGCGAGGCGCGTGCCCCGCGCTCAGCTCATCTATGATGCACACGAAGTCGGCTTCCTCTCCTTCTCGGAAATGCTGCACTACTCCCCCTTCTCATGGATGACCGTCCCCGGCGCGCTCAGTGGATGGGGCTGGCAGTCTCTCTTCGAATGGATCATCCGGCGCCGGACGAGTGCTGTCATCTCGGTCAACGATGTGCTGGCCGATTTGCAGGCCGCCCATTACGGCATCCCGCGGCCGACCGTCGTCATGAACTGTCCGCCGCTGGCGCCCGTCGCTGCCGACCAGCGCCGCGTGCTGGCAGACCGGATCGGCGTGGCGCCGGAGACCCCGATTGTGATCTGCAGCGGCATGTTCGCACTCGACCGCGGGGACGGGCCTGGGCTGGAGAACCTGCTGCGCAGTGCTGCGCTGTTGCACCGTGGCGTGATCGTGTTGGTAGGCAACGTGGGTGCGCTCCCGCAGTTCGAACCGTTGCGCGCGCTCGCCGCGTCGCCCGGGCTTGCGGATCGCGCGTTCGTCCTGCCGCCGGTGTCGCCGGCTGAGGTCGCGACGTACCTGGCCGGCGCCAGCATCGGCGTCATACCGCTGCAACTGCGGGGGCATTTTCGTTACGCGTCACCGAACAAGCTGTTCGAGTACATGGCCGCCGGTCTGCCCGTGGTCTACGGCGACCTGCCCCCCGTGCACGTCCTCTGCGAGCGATACGGTTGCGGTTTGCCGTGCGATCCTGGCTCGCCCGCCTCCATCGCCGGCGCACTCAACCGTCTCCTCGATGATCCGGCTCTCCACGCGCGCCAGCGCGCTGGCGCGCTGGCCGCGGCGCAGGTTTACAATTGGGAAGCGCAGGAGCAAGTGCTGCTGGACCTCTATCGGCGTCTACTGAGCGCCGCGCCGGCGCATGCCGGTCGTGCGACACTCTCCGATCAGCGGACCACCATCCCATGATCCGCATACGCACGCTGGCCAAGGACACGTCGGTCTACGGGCTGGTCAGCGCCACCCGCAGCCTCGTGGGCCTGCTGCTGGTGCCCATCTACACGCGCGTCTTCCTCCCGGGTGATTACGGCCAGATCGACACCTTGACCACCCTCGTGGCTTTCCTCACCCTGGCCGCCACGCTGGGCATGGACACGGCAACCGCACTCTATTTCTATGACAACGCCGGGGAAGAGGATCGCGGCGTCATGGTGACGACCTCGGTCGTCACCCGCGTCGGCTTGTCGGTGCTTTTCGCAGCGATCGTCAGCCTCTTTGCGCCGATTATCTCGGAACAGCTCTTTCGCGATGAGATGGCGGCCAGCACCGTTCGCATCGCCGTCTGGACTGCGCCGGCGAACGCAATGGCCGGCTTCTTGATCGAGCTGCTGCGCCTGAGCCGGCGGCCATGGGTTTACGCAGGTCTATCGATCACCAACCTGCTGCTCGGCGTCGGATTGAGCATCCTCTTCGTTGTTCGCCTGGGATGGGGGGTCAACGGTGCGTTCGCCGGCCCGCTCCTGGCAGGCACACTCATTCTGCCGATGGGCTTCTGGGCGACGCGCAAGCTCCTCTTGCCCCGCGTCTCGCGCCGATGGCTGACCAGGCTGCTGCACATTGGCCTGCCGCTCATTCCGACAGCGCTCGGCGGCTGGCTGATCGCCTACTCGAATCGCTATTTCCTGCTGCACTTCGGCTCGGCTGCTGACGTCGGATTGCTGGCCGTCGGCAACAAGGCCAGTGCGCCCCTCGTGTTATTCACCAGTGCGTTTCTGGCCGCCTGGGGACCGTTCGCGTTCTCGATCCAGAAACAGGAAAACGCCCGGCAGACCTATGCCAAAGTGCTCACGTACTTCTGGATCCTGGCAGGCGCCGGTACGGTCATGGTCGCGCTCTTTGCGAAGGAGATGTTGCTGATCTTCACAACCAGCAGCTACCTGGGGGGTGCGGCGGTTTCCGGCCTGATGGCGCTCCAAATCGTCGCTGACTCCAGCTACTATATTGTGAGCATCGGCACGGTGCTGGCGAAGCAAACCCGGCTGCTGGCCTACAGTGTGCCCGCTGCGGCGGCGGCGTGCGTGGTCTTCAACCTGCTGTTGGTGCCGCGATTCAGTTACATCGGAGCGGCGTTGGCCGCAATGCTGGCCTACGGCACATCGGCCGTTGTGGTCTACTTCCTATCGCAGCGCGTCTATCCGATACCATACGAGACCAGGAAAGTGTTGAGCATTCTGGGCATGTGCGTGCTTGCTTGGCTGGCCGGGATGGTGACGAATCAGCTCGATCTATGGGTCGGCATCATAATCAAGGCGGCGCTCCTGGCCGCGTTTGGGGCCGGTCTGCTGCTCCTACGCATTGTCGGACCGGCTGAGATCAGCCTGGGGCTCGGATGGGCGCGGCGGCGCTTTCGGATCGCGCATCGAGTGCCTCTTGCGTAGGTTCGCAGCGATCCGGGTGAACTCTCGCGAAGCGAATGGGATATGTGCGGCATTGTCGGACTGATCCACACCCACGGCGCGCCCGTGCGCGCAACCGATCTGCTCGCCATGGCCGATGCCATCCGCCACCGCGGACCGGATGACGTGGGTTACATTGCGGGCGATGCAGCAACCGGGGAAATCGCTCTGTTCGGTGGCGACGACACCCCGGTGGGTGTCTTCGTCCGGCCGTCTGCCTACGCGCCGGCCGCACGGCTGACCCCAGGTGCGTTCGGTGAGCGCGCCTACTCCCTCGGCATGGCGAACCGCCGGCTGGCTATCGTTGACCTGACGCCGGCCGGGCACCAACCGATGTGCAACGAGGACGGCACGGTCTGGATCGCCTACAACGGCGAGCTCTACAACGCAGCGGAGTTGCGCGCCGAACTGGCCGCGCTCGGCCATCGATTCGTTTCGGGCAGCGACACCGAGGTCATCGTGCACGCCTACGAATCGTGGGACGCGGCATGTTTCGCACGTTTCAACGGCATGTGGGGGCTGGCGATCTGGGACATCCCGCGGCGTCGGTTCGTGCTTTCGCGCGACCGGACAGGCATCAAGCCGCTCTATCTGTGGCGCGACTCAGGGCGCTTCGCGTTTGCATCCGAGATCAAGGCGCTGTTGGCTTTGGGCCTGCCACGCCGCGCCAACGAGACGGCGTTGTATGACTTTCTGGCTGGCAACCTCACCGATCATACCGATGCCACGGCATTCCTGGATGTGACGGCGCTTCCGCCTGCCCATACACTGACGCTGGATCTCACCACGGGCGCGGCCGCGGCGCGGCGCTACTGGCAGCTTGAGCCCGAACGCCGTCTGCAGCTGCCTTCCGATGCAGCCTACGCCGACGCCTTCCGCGAGCTATTTGAGGATGCCGTGCGCCGCCATCTGATCAGCGACGTTGCGGTGGGCACCTGCTTGAGCGGCGGGCTGGACTCATCGGCGGTGGTGTGCGTCATCAGCCGGCTGATCGGTCAGCGTGGGCTGCATGTCGTCGGCATGGAAACGCGCCAGAAGACCTTTTCGGCCCGATATGCCGATCCGCGGCACGACGAGGGCCGCTTCATCACGGAAGTCGTTGCGGCGTCAGACGTAGATGGTCGCACTGTCTACCCGACGGCAGCCGGCCTGCGCGACGAGTGGCAGCATCTGTTCCGGCACCAGGAGGAGCCTTTTGGCTCGACCAGCATCTTCGCTCAATGGCATGTGTTCAGGCTAGCGCGCGAAGCCGGCGTGACTGTCACCCTTGACGGCCAGGGCGGCGACGAGCTGCTGGCCGGCTACCTGGGGTTTTTCCCCCCTCACCTGGCCGATCTCGCCGGCAGGCTGCGCTGGCGGCGAATGCGGCGAGAGTTGGCTGCGCATGGCGCACGGCATGGCGTAAACACGCGCTGGGAGCTGCGGAACATCGCGACCAACCTCCTCCCGCGTCGCGTTCGCAGCGGCCTGAAGCCGCGCGCGGTCGGCGGTGGCGCCTGGCTGGCAGCCGATTTTGCAGCAGCAGGGCAGAAGACCGCGGGCGGGCGTTGGGTGGCCGAGCGGCCAGGCCGGACCCGGCTGGAACGCAGCCTGAACGAGGCGCTGACCTTCAATCCACTGCCGTCGCTGCTCCGTTTCGATGACCGCAACTCGATGGCTTTCTCCATCGAATCACGCGTGCCGTTCCTGGATCATCGGCTCATCGAGTTCTGCGCCGCACTGCCCGCAGACCAGAAGATCCGCGACGGCGTGACGAAGTTCGTGCTGCGGCAAGCAATGGCGGGCATCATCCCGGAAGCTGTGCGGCAGCGCCATGACAAGATCGGCTTCAGCACCCCGCAAGATACATGGCTGCGAGAGGAATTAGCGCCCTGGCTCCGCGAGGTCTTCGGCGCGCCCGATTTCCGTGCACGCGCATACCTCCGGCCCGCCGAGCTGCTTAGACTGGTGGATCGGCACGCGGCCGGCGAAGACCACTCCGCAGTGCTGTGGCGCTGCCTGGCCGTAGAACTCTGGCAGCGCACTTTCGAGATTTGAGAGGATGCTGTTGACGATGGACACCTCAAGCAGACCTGCGGTCTACCTGGTTGCCGTCGAGGACATCGCACAGTCGCCGCTGATCCGCGGGCAGGTGATCAATCTGCTCAAGACGATGGCCGCACTGGGCGCGCCGCAGCCGCTGGCGCTCGTGGCGCTCTATCCGCTGATCAACTGGTGGCGCAATCGGGCGCGGCTCGCCGCCTTGCGCACTGAGTTGGCCGAGTCCGGCATCACCCTCCGCACATATCCCATCGCGTTCATGACCCGTTACTTCTACATGCCGCGATCCTGGCTGGCGCTGTTCCGCATCCAGGCCTGGGTCGCCGCGCTCTGGATCTCCTGGCGCCTCCGGCCCGCGTTGGTCCACTGCCGCTCCTACCCGGCGACGCTCGTGGGGGCGGCGATCAAGCGCCTCGCCGGCTGCCGATTGATCTGCGATGCCCGCGCGCTCTATCCGGAAGAGGGCGTGGTGCGAGAGGACGGCGGCAAGACCGTCATGCTGAGTGAGGCGGACTTCGCCGCGTGGAAGCGCATCGAAGCGGACCTGATGGCGCAGGCCGACGCGATTGCTGCCATCTCACAGCCCATGGCCGACATTCTGGCCGACCAGTATCCTGGCGGTCGCTCGCGCCTGATTGTCGCGCCCACCTGCACGCCGGCGCCTCCATTGGCCGACCTGGATGTGTGGCGACAATCCGTGCGCGACGAGTTGAATCTGGCTGACCGACTTGTCGTCGCCTACAGCGGTTCGTGGTTCGAACCGGGGCCAGCGATCGCACTCTTCAGGCGACTGCAGGCAGCCCTCCCAGGCGCACCATGGGAGTTTCTGCTCCTCATCTCGTCGCGCGGCGGTGGTGATGCAGCCGACCGTCGCGAAGGAATCGCCGAAGCCGTGCGCCGCGGCCTGGAGCCCGGCGCCGGCTGCCGCGTGATCTCCGCGCCGCAGGGTCAGGTGCTGCGCTATCTGGCGGCCGCTGACCTGGCGGCGCAGCCCGTCGCGCCGCCAGCGCGCGCCTCAGTCGACCCTCGCTACGAATCGATGGCGCGCACCGTGCTCTCCGTCAAGTTTGCCGAATACCTGGCAGCCGGCCTGCCGGTGATCATCAGCCGGTGGCACGGCGCGGCCGCCGATATTGTCACCGCACAGGATCTCGGCCTCGTGTATGATCGGGCGGCACCCGCGGCCATGACGCACTGGCTGACTGCATGGCAGAGTGCACGGGCGAGCTATCGGTCACGCTCCTGGCGCTACGCCTGCGACCATTTCGACACCAGTGTAGTGGCCGCCCAATACCTCGACCTCTACCACAGGCTGTCAGAGAAAGCGAGCGCCTGAGCATGACCGCCGAGGCAGGACTGTCGATCATCATCGTCAACTGGAACACGCGCGAGCTGCTGCGCGGGTGCCTGCTCTCGCTGGCCGGAGAGGTCGAGCCACGGATGAACGAAGATCGTCTCTCCTCCGTTGTCGCCGATCCCGTGTCCACTGAAATCATCGTCCTCGACAATGCTTCCACCGACGGCAGCGCGGCGATGGTGGCGCATGAGTTCCCGGCCGTCCACCTGATCGTTAACGAGGGGAACCTCGGTTTCGCGCGCGCCAACAACCGCGGGATCGCAGTCAGCCGAGGGCGCTACCTGCTGTTGCTCAACAGCGACACGGCAGCATCGCTCCCCGCGCTCAAGGCGCTGGTCAGGTTCATGGATGCGCACCCCGAGGCCGGCGCGGTCGGGCCTCGGCTGTTGCGGCCCAATGGCACAGCGCAACCCTACGCGTTCGGCAGCGATCCGACCCTCGGCTATCTGCTGCGGCGAGGGTTTGAGCGGCTGCGCGGCCGCTATCTCCACGACTGGGACACAGATGATGTTCAGGTGGTCGACTGGGTTTCGGGTGCGTGTCTGATGGTGCGCCGCGAAGCCATCCAGCAAGCCGGCCTGCTCGATGAAGCGATGTTCATGTATTTCGAGGACAACGAGTGGTGCCTGCGCATCCGGAAAGCCGGCTGGAAGGTGTATTATGATCCACAGGTCGAGATCGTCCATGTCGGCGGCCAAAGCCTGGCAAAGAATCCCGCCGCGCGACGGGCGTATTACCAGAGCCTGCGCTATTTCTATCGCAAGCACTACGGCGCTTGGGCCGGCAGCCTGATGGGGGCGCTCGTGCGGCTCCATCAGGCGATTTCGGGCAGTATAACGGCTCTTGCCTTGACGCAACGCCCGTAAGCTGATGGCCATCTACTGCGACGTTTCTGCTGCTGTTCACCGTCGAGCCGGGCTGGGCCGCTACGCCGAGAGCCTGGCGCGCGCGCTGCTGCCGCTGTTGGGCGACCGTCTGGCGCTGTTCTACAACCGGGAGCGCGGCATCGAGCCGCTGGCTGGCCTGGATGCCATTCCGGCGAGCACGGTAGCTCTGGGTTACAAACCGTGGAGGATGCTCGTCTGGGCCGGGCAGATCGCCCATGCCGGCTTCAACCGGCTGGCGCCGGGCGCCGAGCTGTTCCACGCCATGGAGCATCTGTTGCTACCGCTGCGCGGCGTCCCGACCGTACTCACTGTGCACGACCTGATCTTCCGGCGCTATCCGCAGCACCACAGACCCCTCAATCGCTGGTACCTCAACCTGACGTTACCCCTCTTCTGTCGCCGCGCCACCCGCATCATCGCCGTGTCGGAGCAGAGCAAACGCGACGTAGTCGCCGCTTACGGCATCGAGCCGGCCAAGATCGCGGTCATCTACGAGGCGGCCGATGCGCGCTTCCAGCCGCAACCGGCCCCTGTGGTAGCGTCCGTTCGCACGCGCTACCGTCTCCCCGACAGGTACCTGCTGGCGGTCGGCACGATCGAGCCGCGCAAGAACCTGGGGCGCCTTCTGACCGCCTTTGAGCGCCTGCACGCCGATAGGCTCACCGATGCGCTGGTCATCGTCGGCAAGCGCGGCTGGTTGTACGACGATTTCCTGGCGCAGTGGGAGGCCTCCCCCGCACGCGACGCCGTCATCTTTCCCGGCTGGATCGAGGACGCCGACCTGCCTGCAATCTATGCCGCCGCGCAGGCGTTAGCCCTGCCGAGTGTTTTCGAGGGCTTTGGCCTGCCCATCCTGGAAGCAATGGGGTGCGGCACACCGGTCGCCTGCTCGAACACATCGAGCCTGCCGGAAGTCGCAGGGGATGCTGCGCTCTTCTTCGATCCGCTGGATGAGGACGCGCTCACGGCCGCGCTCCGTCGCCTGCTCCGCGATCGAGATCTGGCCGGGTCGCTGGCAGCGCGCGGTCTGGCGCAGGCAGCCCGTTTCTCTTGGCGGCGCGCCGCGCAGGAGACTGCCGCTCTCTACCGCGAGCTGCTGCCATGACCCGCTATGTTCTCGACGCACGCACAGCCACGCCGCACTTTCCGGGCATCGGGCGCTACATCACGAGCCTGGCGGCTGCACTGGCGCCGCTGATGGCAGCCGATGAGCGGCTGACGGTCCTGCATGATCCTGACCACCCGCTCGTGCTGGCCCCTTCACCCACACTGACCCTTGAGCCTGTCTCGGTCTCGTCCTTTGCCCTCGCACAGCAGTGGCAGATTCCTCGCTTGTTGCGCGATCTTGCAACCACTGGCTCGCGATCCACAGGCAGCGCGCCATCGCCGGTGACCGATCGTCCCCGGTCAACGGTTCTCTACCACAGCGGCTACAATCTGATGCCGTATGCGCCCGGCGTGCCGACGATCCTGACCGCCTACGATCTCATTCCGCTGCTGCTGCCGCAGCAGAGCAGCGGCCGGGCGCGGTTGCTGGCGCGCTGGGCGAACATCCTGGCACTGCGCACAGCGCACCTGGTGCTGGCGGTCTCCGAGGCTACGCGACGGGACTACCTGGCTCACTTCCGCGTGCCTCCGGATCGCATCATCACGACACCGCTCGCAGCGGATGCGACCTTCCGGCCCATCTCCCCCCAAGGGATTGCGGCGTTGCGCGCCCGGTGCGCGCTGCCTGAGCGGTACGTCCTTTACCTGGGCAGCAACAAACCGCACAAGAATCTTGTCCGGCTGGTGGAGGCATGGCACATGGTAACAATCGGGCAGCGCGCAGCAGATGGCGCCATGGACTCCAACTCGCGTACGCGGCCGCGCTCAACACGTCTCGTCATCGCCGGTGCATGGGACGAGCGCTATCCGCACGCCAGGCAGCGTGCGACGCAGCTCGGGCTGGAGGGGGACGTGCTCTTCCTGGGTGCGATGTCCGGAGCGGATCTACCAGCGCTCTACGCCGGAGCTGAAATCTTTGTGTTCCCCAGCCTCTATGAGGGCTTCGGCCTCCCCGTGCTGGAGGCGATGGCCTGCGGCGCTCCGGTGATCTGCTCCGACGCGTCGAGCCTGCCAGAGGTGGCAGGAACAGCCGCGCTCCTGGTCGATCCGCTCGATGCTGGGGCGATGGCCGCTGCGATCTCCCGCGTCCTGGCGGACGCAACGCTTCGCGAACAGATGCGCGCTGCAGGACTGGCCCAGGCCGGTCGCTTCACTTGGGCACGCACCGCGCAACAGACCCTCGCTGCCTATCGCCAGGTTTCGAACAAGATAAGCTGAGCCACAATGCAGATTCTCCACATCTACAAAGACTATTTCCCTGTCCTCGGCGGCATCGAGAACCATGTCCGGCTCTTGGCCGAAGGGCAGGCTGCCGCCGGACATGCGGTCACCGTGTTGGTCTGCGACCCGGGTCGCGCGACGCGCGTCGCGGACATCGGCGGCGTGCGCGTGATCAAGGCCGCCCGGCTCGCCACCGCGGCCTCCACCCCCCTCAGCGTGGCCCTGCCGTGGCAGTTGCGCCATCAGCAACCGGATGTCGTGCACCTGCACTTTCCCTACCCCCTGGGGGAAGTCAGCCAATGGCTGCTCCGCCGCGGCCGCGCAACGGTGTTGACCTACCACAGCGACATCGTGCGGCAGGCCGGCATCCTCCGTTTCTACCGGCCCCTCCTGATGCGTGCATTGCGGTTTGTCGACGCGATCATCATCGGCAGCCCGCCGATGCGCGGCAGCTTCTACCTCAGGGAACACCAGGCCAAGCTGCACCTCATTCCTTACGGGATACCGCTAGCCCGCTTCAGCGCGCGTCCTGAGGACGACGACCTGGCGCGCGCGCGGCAGCGCTATCTGGGCCAACCCATGCCGCATGCGGGCGTTGAGCTGCCGCTGCTGCTCTTTGTCGGGCGACTCCGTTACTACAAGGGACTGGACTTTCTGATCCGCGCGTTGCCTTCGATCCAGGCGCGGCTGCTGGTGATCGGCATCGGGCCGATGGAGCAGGAATGGAAGGAGTTGGCGCAGGAGGTCGGCGTGGCCGAGCGCGTGATTTGGGGCGGTGAAGCGCCCGAAGCCGACCTTCCGTTGCTCTATCATCTTGCCGACCTGTTCGTGCTGCCGGCCAGCCACTCCAGTGAGGCCTTTGGCCTGGTGCAGGTCGAGGCGATGGCTGCCGGGACGCCGGTCGTGTGCACCGAGGTGGGCACCGGCACATCGTATGTCAATCGGGATCGCGTGACCGGACGCGTCGTTCCGCCGCGCGATCCGGCAGCGTTGGCTGTCGCTATCTCCGAGCTGCTGGGCGATCCCACTGCTCGACTCGCGATGTCCGCCGCGGCCCAGTCTCGCGTCGCTGCGGAGTTCGAACAGACGGTGATGGTGGAACGAGTGCTGGCAACATATCAAAGATTAGTTGTGTGAATTGGCCTTTTGCACCGGAGTGGGGTAGGATAGGGCATTGGGTGCGTTTCGCGCCCGAGGTAACGACCGGCGGGAACTCGCCTTGTGAGACGGACAGGTCATGCCAACGAAACTGAGCCGCATCTGTGAAGGGATCATGGAGGCGGGATGGCTCACCGCTCTGATCGCCACCCCTCTCTTCTTCAACACCTCGTCGAGTCGCGTTTTCGAGCCGGATAAGCTGCACCTGTTGCGCTCCATCGCCCTGATCATGGCAGTGGCGTGGATCGTCCAGTTGCTGGACACCGGACTTAGCGGATGGATACGCGAGCGGAGGGGCGGTTTCTGGTCGGCGCTCCGGCAGACGCCGTTAGTGCTGCCGACGCTCGCCCTGGCTGTCGCTTATCTGTTGAGCACCGCGCTCTCCCTGGTGCCTCGCATCAGCTTTTTCGGCTCCTACGTGAGGATGCAGGGCGCCTACACGTTCATCAGCTACCTGATGATCTTTTTCATGGTCCTGACGCATCTGCGCACGCGGGCCCAGATCAATCGCATCTCGCACGCAATCATCGTCACCAGCCTGCCGATCGCCATCTACGGCATCTTTCAGCACTCTGGCCTGGACCCGTTGCCCTGGGGCGGCGACGTTCGCGAACGCGTGGCCGCCAACATGGGCAATGCGATCTTCGTGGCTGCCTACCTGATCATCGCCCTGTTCATCACCCTGGAGCGCTTGGTCGACAGCGTGGCTTCCTTGCTCAATGAGGAGAAGGGCACCACGGCCGATGCGCTGCGCGCGGGCGCGTACTTCTTCGTTCTGGCGGTCCAACTGATCACCATCTATTTCACCCAGAGCCGCGGACCGTGGGGCGGTCTTGCCGCCGGGGCCTATGTGTTTGCCATGCTCGGCCTGCTGCTGGTGACGCGCTGGGCGGCAGGACGTTCCGCCGTGCCGCGGGTGTTGGCATGGCTCACGCACAACGTGCGTGCGCTCTGGGTGGGGCTGATTGGTCTGACCCTTGCCGGTCTGATCGTCCTGGGCGTCATGAATATCCCACAGGGGCCGCTCAAGGCGGTATGCGGTCAGCGCTATATCGGCCGTCTGTGCACCCTGTTCAGCCTGACGGAGGGCACCAACGCGGTGCGCGCCCTGATCTGGGAGGGGGTGGTCGACATGATGCTGAAGCCCCACGCCCCGATCCAGGCGCCAGACGGCGCGAGCGATGCGTGGAATCCTGTCCGGCCGCTGATAGGCTATGGCCCCGAGTCGATGTGGGTCGCCTACAATCGATTCTACCCCTCCGATCTGGCACACTACGAAGCACGCAACGCGTCACCGGACCGGTCGCACAACGAAACCTTCGACGCCATCGTGCGCACCGGGCTGATCGGTTTCGGCATTCAGTTGTGGCTGTATATCAGCATCTTCTACTACGCCTTGCGCTGGCTGGGCCTGATGGAGGGCCGCAGACAGCGCAACATGTTCCTTGGTTTCCTGGCCGGCGGTGCGGTCCTGGGCGTCTTGCTCCCGCTGATAGTTGATGGCAGCCTGCGCCTGGCCGGCATCGGCCTTCCAGCGGGCCTGATCCTGGGGCTGATCGTCTACGTGACCGTCGACCTGCTCTTGACGCCGACCGCGAACAGCCACGACGCAATGCAGGCCAACGCACCCGCGGCGATTGCGAGCGGGGGAGGCCGCCGCCAACTGCTGTTGCTGACGATCTTTGCGGCGATCATTGCGCACTTCTTCGAGATTCACCTCGGCATTGCCATCGCCTCCACGCTGACGACCTTCTGGGTGCTGGCTGCCATGCTCGTCGTCGTCGGCATGGGGTGGGCCAATCCGACCGAAGAGATCAAGGAAACGTCGCCGCGAAGCGTGCCGGGCGGCTCGCCTCGGCGGGCCGAGGCGCCGATGACCGCGGCCGCCGCGACGCCTCCCAGCAAACGGAGAGGTGGTGCGCAAGCCCCCGCCCCAGCATCCCAACGTGGCGCTCCCGGCTCGATCCGGCGGGCCAGCGAGCGCGGCC
>CAYRFV010000014.1:0-12924 GCA_964423545.1 uncultured Anaerolineales bacterium
AGTACTGGCTTCCATTCTTCGCTCCCTGCTTCGGGACGATCGCGCGCCGCGTGATCCAGTTGGCCGATCGGGACGCCGATATGGGCGCCATGTTGGTGCGCCACGCGCTGTGGCGGATGCGCGAACGGCTGGGCGACGGCGCGGCGACAGCGGCAGTGCTCCTCGCGAGCGTCTATAACCAGGGTGTGACGTATCTCGCCAGCGGCGGGAATGCGATGCTGCTGAGGAAGCATCTCGAGTCCGGGATCGGCGTCGTGCAGGCCGAGCTGGATGCGCAGCGCCGCGAAGCAACCTCCCAGGCCCAGCTCACGCGGCTGGCGCAGGCTGTCTGCACCGATGCTGAGCTGGCGCCCGTGTTGGGCGAAGTATTTCACATCATCGGAGAGCACGGCGGTCTGGAAATCCGCACGGGGCAGGGACGGCAGATCGTCCATGAGTACGTCGAGGGCGCCTACTGGGAAGGCGGCGTCCTATCGCAGGAGATGATCCTGGACAAGCAGCGACTGCGCACCGACCTGGAGCTCGCCGCTGTGCTGGCGACAGACGTCGACATCGAGCAGCCGCGCGAGCTCGTGCCGATCCTCGATGCTGCGATCCAGGCTGGCATCACCTCGATGTTGATCATCGCGCACTCGATGACGGCTGAGGCGCTCTCCCTCCTCCTCTCGATCCCGAACCGGCGGCGCATCCTCGCCATTGCGGTGCAGACGCCTCCGATCGGCGACAAGAACGCACTCGAGGATATCGCCATCCTCACGGGCGGACGCGCCATCCGCCGCGAAGCGGGGCAGGCGCTGCGCAGCCTGACCCTGTCTGACCTGGGCCGGGTGCGTCGCGCCTGGGCCAACAAGACCTACTTCAGCTTCACTGGCGGCGCAGGGGATCCGCGCGTCGTTCGCCAGCACGTCGCAGACCTGCAAGCCGCGCAGAGCCGCGCGAAGACGCTCGACGAGCGCCAGGAGGTTCAGCGGCGGCTCGGCAAGCTCTCGGGCGGAGCGGCCAATCTCTACCTCGGCGGCGCAACCGAGAGCGAACTCGAAACCCGCAAGGCCGCAACCGAGCGCGCCGTGGATGCGCTGCGCGGCGCACTGCGCGACGGGGTGGCGCCGGGCGGCGGCGCGGCGCTGCTGGCCAGCCGGCCCGCGCTGGAGCGGCGCCTGCGGCAGAGCAGCGACATCGACGCCCGCGCCGCCTATCGCATTCTGCTGCGGGCGATGGAGGAGCCGGCGCGCGTCATCACGGCGAATGCCGGGCACGACCCCGACGCCGTCCTGGCCCGCGTGCTCGCCTCCCCGCCGGGCTGGGGGTTCGACGTGGAGTCCGGGGCCATCGTCGACATGGCGGCTGCGGGCGTGTTGGATGCCGTGGCGACGCTGAAAGCCGCGGTGCATGCTGGCGTCAGCGGGGCTGCCATGGCGCTAACGACCGGCGCGCTGGTGCATCACAAGAAGCTGCAGCAGGAGTTCTCCCCGTGAGCGACCTGCCATGACGGCCCTCACTGCCCGAGGCGCGGCCGACGCTGCGGGAGGCGGCGGCCCTTCCGCCGCGTCGACACTGTGCCTGGCGTGTGGGTTCTGCTGCGATGGCACGCTCCACACCCATACGGTGCTGCTGGCTGGGGAAGAAGCGTCCGTCGAAGCCGCCGGCCTGGCAGTCGACGCCGTGCAGGACAGGCCGGCATTTCAGCAGCCTTGCGCCATGTTCCGCGACGGCTGCTGCTCGATCTACGCCGTCCGGCCGCAGGTGTGTCGCCGCTACGAGTGCGCGCTGCTCAAGCGCTGTCTCGGTGGGGAGATCGCCCTCGAGCAAGCGCTACGGGTGGTCGGCCTCGCCCAGCAGCAGCTCGGCATCTTCCGGGGCCGGGCGCCTGACGCCGTCTCGTTCATGCGCTGGCTGAAGGCGATGGAGGCGGCTGCCGATGCCGCGGGCGATGATGATCAGCCAACCCATCCCGCGCTCGCCGACCCCGTGGCAGCCTCCCATATCACGGCGCTGCTCGTCTATCTGACCCGGCACTTCGGAGAGAACGAGAACTCGGACAGCGCTGGCCGCTGAAGGCGTCCCACCCGCGCGCTTGGGCTGAGACCCAGTCCAAGCGCCAAGCGCGAACGTTGAGGCATGCTTCGACACTGCGAAATCGTGGCTCGTTCAAGACCTGTCGACCTGCCAGTCCAGCCTCAGGGCGTGCAAGAACACCGTTAGGGCCATGGGTGGCGTCACGAGTGAGTTTGCCGAGTGGCGTCCGCCTCCCCCGACGCCGCTTCCCATGCCGCCTGCCTCCAGCGCGACGGGTTGGCCGTTGGTGTGTCGTGGGGGCGGCAAGATGCAGTTTGGCTATGAGCCGGTTTCGAAGGCTGCCGCGCGACCGGAAGTCTGGATTCGGTTTGACTGGGCGTCTTTTGGGATAGGCCCGAGGCGAGAGTTGGTCGGCGATCTCCAACCCGGTCAGTGTGCCTGGTTCGTTCGGCCAGCGGCGCCCGTGCAGACCGGTGAGATCCATTTGCGCTCGCCGATGTTCAGACCGGACTACTTCTCCTTCAGTTGGACAGCAGATCAGATCAGTTTGAAGAATATGGACGCAGGCGGGGCCCTGGATCGGCTGCTCAGTCCGAGCAACTTTGCAGCCTACACCGTATACCTTGATGGTCAGGGGAGCCATGTCGCTGCTGGTTACCAGAGGTGTGTACCTGGCCCAGGCCAAGTGGCGCTTTACCTCGGCTCCGGCTTTCGCGAGGGCTGTCTGGTGCTGCCGGTTGGGAATTACCTTTCCTCTGCGGCGATCGGAATTCCGGAAGACTCCATCTCGTCGATCATGGTTGCGAGCGACGTCCGGGCCTATCTGTGCACGGAAGGTCGCCTGAGAGGAAGATGCGCCCTCTGGGTGGGGGATGCAGGTGATTTGTCCAGGAGCAATGTGGGTGACAATCAGGTCTCGTCGCTTCGGGTGGAGCCTATCGATGATTGCGCGCCGGGGCCGGACGAAGTCGCCCTGTTCATGAACCCCAAATTCGATCCTCCCTGCGAGCGGAGATCCTTCGGTCGCTACGACTCTCCCAAGGAGATCGGACTGCCCGATGACAGCATCTCCTCGGTGCGAGTCGGCAAGAACGTGAGGCTCACCCTCTGTCGGGGCCGAATCTGGCCGGCCCCTGTGAGGGTTTCCTGGCCGATGACTTTGCTCTCACGGACAATGCGATCGGCGACGACCAGACGACATCGCTCGAGGTGACTCGAAGGTAGCCCGCCGACCGCCGATCGACCCTGAACTCCTCGCTCATATGTTCCCGTTTTCGCGTTTGACATTTCCCTGCGAGTGTGATAGAAAACATCCGTTGTTTCGCTTTGGGGCCTGCGCCCCTCTTCTTAGCCCATACTCCGAAATCGTTTTTGCCTTGGCTGATCGGACATGGTTGTCGGGATCAAGGATATCGCTGCTTACGTCGGGCTCTCTACTTCGACGGTGTCGCGAGCTCTGAACGGCTATGACGACGTGGCAGTCGACACGGTTCGACGCGTTCAGCAAGCCGCCGGCGAGCTGGGATATTACCCCAGCGCCTCTGCCCGCAACCTCAGGTGCCGGCGCACCGAGAAGATCGGCCTGGCCCTGTTGTTCGATTCCGCGTTTGCGACCTACAATGAGTTCTTCGCCGAGCTTATCCGCCTGGTGGCGGCCGCAGCCAACCGGCATGACACCAATGTCGTGCTCTACACGCATGCGGGCGAGGATCCAAGCGAGCTGACTCGCATCGCGCAGACGCGCGAAGTGGATGGCCTGCTGGTGCTCGGCGACATGCCTGGGCTGGATGCGGCGCTGAGACGCTGCCAGGCTGCGGGAATGCCTTTCGTCATCCTGGCCCGCATGGTCGATGATCCCAGGATGAGCTGCGTCAGCATGGACTACCAGGAGGCCGCCCGCCTGGCGCTGTCTCATCTCGTGGGCCTGGGCCATCGGCGCATCGCCTACATTTCATTTTCGAACAGCTCGCGTTACAGCCGAGACAGGACCGCCTGCTACAGCAGCGCGTTGGCGGAACTGGGCCTGCGCTACGATGCCCGCCTGGTGGCCTATGCCTCGCTGCAGCCCGGCAGCGGCGCGCAGGCGATGGAGGCGCTCCTCGCGCTGGATGAGCCGCCGACGGCCGTCTACCTGTATAACGACCGGCTGGCGATCGAGGTGCTGCAGCACCTCGGTCAGCGCGAGGTGCGCGTGCCGCAGGAGGTCGCTCTGGTCGGTTTCGACGATATCCGTTCGGCCCGAATGACGAACCCCTCCCTCACCACCGTGCGGTATTCGCTGGACATGATCGCCGAGCAAGCCGTGTGCGCCGTGCTGCAGCAGCGCGCCGAACCGGGTGCACCGCCCGTGCGGCGGGTTCTGCCGGTGGAACTGGTGGTGCGACAGTCGACGATGGGCCATCTGAGGGGGATTCCCTTCGAGTCACTCGAGTGGCCGCCGAGCGGCGGCCCGTCGAGCGACTTACGGCCCCATGGGGCGGAGGTCCCCGCGTCGCCTTGATGCGCCTGCGTCGGAGGTCTCTGTGCGCGTGCATGTTGAAGCAACCGGGTCGCTGCGCCAATCGATTCCTGAAGGCTTGCAGCTCGAGGATGTGCAGACGGACGGCCAGGCCATCGAGCGGTTGACGCTGCCTCCCGACGTCCACCTGATGATGATGGTGAATCGCCGCGTGGCGCACTGGACCACCGAGCTGCACGACGGAGACGTGTTACGACTAATGCCCGCAGTTGGCGGAGGCGCGAACGGGTGAGGCGTCTGGCCTGCCAGCTTGTTTCAATTCTTCGTGGCGCAATCAACACGCCAAATCATCCAGGAGTGAGGCAACTATGAGCGTCGGAGCAACCTGGGGCAAGATCCTGCACGTGGATCTGACCACATCGAAGATCTGGGCGGAGCACCCGTCCGATGAGCTTTACCTGAAGCTGGTGGGAGGGCGCGCGCTCGAAGCCTATCTGCTGCTGCGCGATCTGCCGGTCGGCGCCGATCCTTTGGGACCGGAGAATCTGCTGATCTTCGCGCCCGGCATCTTCCAGGGCACCAACCTGCCCGGCGCAGGGCGGCACAGCGTGGGCGGCAAGAGCCCGCTCACGGGCGCCATCGGCAGCGCAGAGGCAGGTGGGTGGTGGGGCCACGAGTTCAAGCGTTCCGGCTGGGATGCCCTCGTCGTCCACGGCCAGGCCAAGTCCCCGGTGTACCTCTGGATCCACAACGACAAGGTGGAGATCCGTCCCGCGGACCACTTCTGGGGTCGCGAGGTGGCCGACGTCGAGAATGGCATCCGCGAGGAGCTGCATGAGCCCAAATTGCGCGTCGCGCAGTGCGGCATCGCAGGCGAGAACCTGGTGCTGGTGGCGAACGTTATCAACGACTACAACCGGGCGGCCGGCCGCAACGGCCTGGGTGCGGTGATGGGCAGCAAGAAGCTCAAGGCGGTGGCCGTGCGCGGCACCAAGAACGTGCTGCCGACCGACCGCAAGACCACCACGGCTCTGGCGAAGTGGCTGGGCGACAACTACAAGACGCTGTCCGCCTGGGCGCACGACAAGGGCACGCCGGGCGGCCTGGTCGGCCTGAACGAGAACAGCGCGCTCCCCACGCGCAACTTCCAGGACCCTGACTTCCCGGATGCCATGAGCATCGGCTGGGAGACGCTGCACACCAGCGTGTTGATCGGCCGCGACACCTGCCAGGCCTGCCCCATCGAGTGTAAGCAGGTCGTCAGCTACGAAGGGCAGGACTATCCCGATTCGCCGGCCTTCAAGACGCAGGTCAAGGGGGAAGTGACGCTGAATAAGGTGTACGGCGGGCCGGAATACGAGACGTTGGGCGCGTTCGGCAGCTCGTGCGGAGTCAACGATATCGTCGCCGTCTCCAAGGCAAACGAGTGGACCGCGGCCTGGGGCCTCGATCCGATCAGCACCGGCATGACGATCGCCTACGTCATGGAGTGCGTCGATCGCGGCCTTCTGACGGCTGAGATGACGGGCGGCTTCCTGCCGAAGTGGGGCAGCTCCAAGGATCTGCTGGAGGCGGTGGACATGCTCGCCCATCGCCGGGGCTTCGGCGATATCATGGCGCTCGGCTCGAAGCGGATTGCAGCCTGGATCGGCAAGAACGCGGCGGATTACCTGGTCGAGGTGAAAGGCCAGGAGCTGCCGATGCACGAGCCCCGCTACAAGGCGGCCCTGGGGGTGGGGTATGCCGTGGCCCCGGTCGGCGGCGATCACATGATGAACATCCACGACACGGGCTACAGCAGCCCCGGTCGCGGGTTGGATCGCGTCAACACCGTGTACAAGGTCGGACCGCTGCCCTCCACCGTGCTCAGTGACGAGAAGATGCATCTCTTCTACCACGAGGTCAACTGGCAGCACTTCCAGGACTGCGCCATCTCGTGCATGTTCTACCCCTACGACTACCAGCAGCTTGCCAGCGCGCTCAGTGCGATGACCGGGCACGAGTGCGGGCCGCAGGACATCCTGGATGTAGGGGAGCGGGCGCAGCAGCTCTGCCGCCTGTTCAACCTGCGCGAGGGCTTCACGGAGAAGGACGATCGGCTGCCGAAACGGGTGATGCAGGCGTTCAAGAGCGGGCCGCTGGAGGGGGTGGAGATCACCGATGCGGCGTTCTACAGCGCCCGCCAGACCTGGTACAGCTTGATGGGATGGACCCCAGAGGGGGTGCCGACCCAAGAGCGCCTGGCGAAGCTGGGGCTGACGGAGCTGCTGGAGACCAAGGAATAGGCTGAATCCAGCCGCGGTTTGGAGTCGAGGCTCCGGCCGGTCTGTCAGCCGTTGCGCCGGCGACCGCCGAAGCCTCGGGTCCGCGATGCCACTTCAACGGTGAGATTGCATGCGGATTCTGAACCAGGACGCGCTCGTGTCGCACGGCAATATCGCCGGCCGGCGGGCGCTCGTCGCCATCATGGAAGCCGGCCTGCAAGCGGCCGACCCCTATCACAACATCCACCGCCTGATCCGTCGCACCGGCGGCAGGCTCGTCATCGGCTGCCGCGAATTCGAGCCGGCCGGGGATCCGCATTCCGGCGATGAGGTGATCGATCTGGACCGGGTCGGCCGCATCTTCGTCTTCGGCGCCGGCAAGGGGATCCAGCGCATCGCCAGGGCCATCGAAGACATCCTCGCCGACCGCCTGACCGGCGGGCACGTGATCGCCAAGCACGGCGACGAGGTGATCTGTGAGCGCATCGGCGTGACGCACGGCGCACATCCCGTGCCGGACGAAGGGTGCGCGACCGGCTGCCGGCGCATTCTGGAGATGTGCCGGGGGCTCACCAGCGACGACCTGGTGTTCACAATCGGCACGAACGGTTTCTCTGCGCTCCTGACCCTGCCGTCCGACGGGATCAGCATGGAGGATGTCCGCCAGGTCACCTACATGATGCAGATCGAGCGCGGCGTCCCCACCGGCGACCTGAACCCGATCCGCAACCACATCGATCAGATGAAGGGCGGCCGCCTCTCCCGCCACATTCAACCCGCGCGCGCGATCCACATCGTCGGCATCGATCCCAGCACCTATGAACAGGTGATTCACCGCAACCTGTGGCTGCACAGCCTGCCTGACTGCACCACCTTTGCCGATGCGCAGGCGATGCTCCGCAAGTGGGACGTCTACGATCTCGTGCCAGCCTCGGTGCGAGAGCACATCGAGCGGGCCGATCCCGCCGATGAGACGGTCAAGGCGGATGAATTCCTCCAGTGGCGCTCCCGCATCTTCGGCGCCATGCCCTACAACCAGAGCATGATCCCTGCGGCGCAGCAGCGAGCCGCTGAGCTGGGCTTCAGACCGCTTTGGCTGGCCCTCGACCTCCGGGCCGAAGCGAAGGATGCCGCGATGACCCTTGCATCGGTGGCGAAGAGCATCGAGAGCCTTGGGCAGCCGGTGGAGCCGCCGGTGGCGCTGTTCAGCACCGGCGAAATCCTGGTGACCGTGGGACAGGCGCGCGGCATGGGTGGCCGCAACCAGGAATACTGCGTGTCGGCCGCGCTCAGCATCGCGGGCAGCCAGAACATCGTGATGGGCTCGGTTGATTCGGACGGCACCGATGGCCCCGGCATTCAGTTCAGCGATCAGCGGCTCGATGAGGTTACCTGTCTGGCCGGTGGCATCGTCGACGGGCAGACGGTGTGCGCGGCGAAAGCGCGGGGCGTCGATCTCGTTGCGGCCCTGAAGCACCACAACACCTCGCCGGCGCTCTACGCCCTGGACAGCGGCATCGTGGCCACGCAGAACATCAGCATCGGCGACTTCACGGTGACGCTGGTGCTGGGGCGAAAGGCGGGGGCGTGGACGGTGCGATAGGATTGCGAAACAGGACGCGTGAATGCTGAGACGCTGGTGCGATGCAACCGTATCTGTCTGGTTTGATTTCTTGCTCAACTCATAGGAGACGAGGGAGCTATCATGCGCAAGAACAAGTTCCGTGAACTGCTGAAAGCCGGGAAGCCGACCATCGGCACCCGGACGATCAGCGTGTGGCCTGAGCTGGTCGAGGTGATCGGCCATACGGGCGCGTTCGACTACGTCGAGTTCGTGGCCGAGTACGGTGATTACGACCTGCACGACCTGGAGAACTACGCGCGGGCCACCGATCTGTTCGACATGTCGTGCATCATCAAGCCGGACCAGCAGAACCAGGGCTGGGTGGTGCAGCGGGCCATCGGCGCGGGGTTCCAGGGCGTCAACTTCGTCGACTGCCGCTCGGCTGCGGATGCGGCCGAGTGCGTGCGGATCGTCCGGCCCGACACCCCGGAGGACGGCGGACTGAACGGTTCAGCCCCGCGGCGCTTCGCGCTGATGGGCTACGGCGGCAGCCCACAGTACAGCCAGGCGATGCGCGACGTGATCGTGATGATCATGATCGAGAAGAGGGGTGCGGTCGAGCACCTGGAGGAGATCCTGTCCGTGCCCGGCATCGACATGGTGCAGTGGGGACCGTCCGACTACTCGATGAGCACCGGCCACGGCGGGGAGCGGAATCACCCGGAGGTGAAAGCCGCCGAGAAGAAGGTGTTCGAGACCGCGCTCCGGATGGGCATCCCGCCGCGAGCCGAGATCAGCTCGGTCGATGAGGCCAGGCGCTTCCTGGATATGGGGGTTCGCCACTTCAACCTGGGGATGGACATCTACATCCTGCACAGCTTCCTGAAGACGAACGGCGAGGCGCTGCGCAAGGTGGTGGAGGGATGACGGTCCCGAGGACCAGGCGTTCCGGCACGGTCCCATCGGAATGCACGGCCGCTCACCTGACGAGCTGTATGCCACTGCGGTGCGGGTCTCTCGGAAAGTCTTGTCGTAATAGCACGGGGGTTCCTGAGCCAGCCATCAGCGTACACGTATCCGATCCTGCTGGCAGACGGCGCGACGGGCTGGCGTCGCCGCGCCGCACCATCCATTCACATCCGGTTAGGAGGCTGGGAGATGGCACAGAAGATGAATCGGCGGAAGTTCCTTGCCCTGGCTGGCAGCGTGGCCGGGGCCGGCGCCTTGGCTGCCTGCGCGGCGCCCACGCCGCAGGTGATCGAGAAAGTGGTCACCCAGGTGGTCGAGAAGGAGAAGGTGGTCGAAAAGACGGTCCAGGTCGTGCAGACCAAGGAAGTCGTCAAGGAAGTGCAGAAGGAGGTGGTCAAGCAGATCACCCCGACGCCTGGACCCAAGCTTGTGGTGTGGGGGCCGAAGCACTTCATCCAGGTGCAGAACGACTACTGGACCGACTCCAATCTTTTGGCTGCAGCGCAGAACGGTTTCTCGGCCGACGTGCAGCTCTTCCCCTGGGGCGAGTACAACCAGAAGCAGGCGGCCGCGATCGAAGCCAAGAACACCCCGGACCTGTGCCTGGGAGTCGACACCGTCCGCTACCAGGCGCTGGGGGTCCTGCAGGAGGTTGGCGACATCTTCAAACAGGTGGGCGACAGCGGCGGTGGGTTCTATCCTGACCGGATCGCCCAATCCACCATCGGCGGCAAGATCTACTCGGTCCCGTTCCACTCCGAGCCGCAGGTGATGTACTATCGCAAGGACGTCCTGAAGGAGCTCGGACTCGAGAAGCCGCCCTTGACCATGGCGGAGTTCACGGACTTCGCCAAGAAGGCGACCAAGCCCGACAAGAAGATCTGGGGCTGGGGCAACAGTTTCTCCAACTGCCCGGACGCTAACAACGGCTTCTACCCCTGGCTGTGGGCCTACGGCGGTCGCATGCAGGACAAGTCGGGCAAGATCACCGTCAACAGCCCGGAGGGGCTGGAGGCGCTGACCGCGTACTGCGACATGTACACCAAGCACAAGGTGATGCCGACCGGCGCCACCGGCTGGGACGACACCGGCAACAACAAGGCCTGGCTCAGCGGCCAGATGGCCTGCATCTTCAACAGTGGCAGCATCATCTGGACGATGCGCACCACCGACACGGCGCTGCTGAACAACACGATGTTCGGCCCGGTGCCTGGCAAGGACAAGGAAGGGGCCAAGGGGCCGTCGACCTTCAGTGGCGGCAACTTCTACGGCATCTTCACCTTCAACAAGCCGGTCGAGCAGGCCAAGAAGTTGATCTACGGCGCGATGTCGCCTCAGCGCTACCCGGGCAACCTGAACGCAGCCAACGGCATGTTCTACCCGGTGCTGAAGAACTATATCAACGCTGACATCTACAAGAACGATCCGTGGAATGCCCAGGTCGTGGAGTTGACCAAGGTCGCGCGGAACAGCTTCGACGAGGGCGATCCCGCGGCCTGGATCGGTGAGGTCGGCGCCCAGTGGCTCATCTCGCAGATGACCAGCAAGGTGGTGGTTGACGGCGTGGACCCGAAGAAAGCCCTGGACGAGTTCGAGAAGAAGTGCCTCGAGATCCAGGCGAAGTACCAGAAGAAGTAGCGTCCGCTCGTCGCAACGCCCGCGCAGCAGGCCCCTCTGCCTTGCCATGCCCAGGGGCCTGCCTCACAAGTCTCTCTGGCCGGCTTCGTTTCGACCCGGGAGCCGGTCAGGGGGGCGGCGCTGCGTTCGTCACGCCACAGCAAGGTGGCGTGGTCCGGCCCACCCGAGTGGGTGACAAGACCGAAGCGCCGCATTGGCAGATCGTTTCAGGAGGAACGTGATGGCGAAGTCACTTAGCCCGACTGTGGCTGCCGGGGTCGGCAGCAGCCAGGCTCTCCAGCGCAGAAGGCGGCGCGTCAGCGAGGAAACGATGCTCGGCTGGCTCTTTCTGGCGCCTGCCTTTCTTGTGTTGCTGGTCATGGTGGGCTATCCCGCCATCTACGGCTTCTGGTACAGCCTCAATGACAAGATGCTCGGGATGCCCAATTTCGATTTCGTCGGCTTCGAGAACTACCTGAGCATCCTCAAGAACCCTGACATGCTGATGGGCTACGTGCGCAGCTTCACCTTCTCCGTGGTTTCGGTCGCCTTCAAACTGCCCATCGGCCTCGGCGTCGCCCTCTTGCTCAACCAATCGTTTCGCGTTCGGGGCCTCGTGCGAGGCATTGTGCTGCTGCCGTGGGCGCTGCCCCTGATCGTGGGTGTGCTGATCTGGACGTGGATGTACAACGACCTGTTCGGGGTCATCAACTTCCTCCTGATGAAGGCGCACATCACGTCCGAACCGCTCTATTTCCTCGGCACGAAGAGCCTGGCCATGCCCTCGGTGATCGCGGTCAATATCTGGCGCGGCTTTCCCTTCTTTGCCGTCAACATCCTCGCCGGGCTGCAGAGCATCCCCGATGAGCTGTATGAGGCGGGCCGCGTCGACGGCGCCAGCCGCTGGCAGCTGTTCTGGAACATCACGCTTCCCGGCCTGCGCACCGTCATCCTGGTCACGACGCTGCTGTCGTTCATCTGGACGACCAACGACTTCACGACCATCTATGCGCTCACCGGTGGCGGACCTGGCACCGCGACCATGACTTTCCCGATCCTGACCTGGAAGACGGCCTTCGTGGGCTTTGAGCTGGGCAAGGCGGCTGCCATTCCCATCCTGCTGATGCCGGTCTTCATCATCCTGATCATCTTCCTGACCCGGACGGTGACCCGGCAGGAGGTGAACCGATGAAGCTCGGCATGCGCGCACAGAAACGGCTGAGCAAGGTGATACTCTGGGCGTTCCTGGCCGTCGTCCTGGTGATCGTACTCTTCCCGATCTACTGGATGCTGCTCACCGGCATTAAGCCGAACAAGGAGCTTTACCTGCCGGAACCGACCCTCTGGACCGCCAACCCGACGCTGGACCACTTGCGGAACCTGTTTGCACACACTGCATACGCTGTCCAGGCGCGCAACAGCATCCTCGTCTCCGGCGTGACGACCGCGATCGCTATCATGGTGAGCGTGCTGGCGGGCTACAGCCTGTCGCGACTGCATTACCGGGGCCGCGACGTCATGGCGTCGGTCATCTTCTTCGTCTATCTGATTCCGGGCACCTTGACGCTGATTCCCCTTTACGTATTCATGAACCAGATAGGGCTGTTGAACAGCCTGACGGTGCTGGTGTTGGCCTCGCTCGGAGCCACGATCCCATTCTGCACCTGGATGCTGAAAGGGTACTTCACGACGATCCCGATGGAGTTGGAGGACGCCGCAGTGGTCGATGGCTGCAACCGGCTGCAGGCGCTTTACCATGTGATCCTGCCGCTGGCCGCGCCGGGCATCGTCGCATCGGGCATCTTCGCCTTCACCCTGTCGTGGAACGAGTTCCTGCTGCCACTGCTTTTCAACAACAAGCACGAGTTGTGGACCTTGCCTGTCGGCCTCCAGACGCTGATCTACGGCGACGTCTTCATGTGGGGCGAGATCATGATCGGCGCGTTTCTGATGAGCATCCCGGTGCTCATCCTGTACACCGTGTCGCAGCGGTTCGTCGTCACCGGCCTGACGGCCGGCGCGGTGAAGGGGTGATT
>CAYRFV010000014.1:13024-37081 GCA_964423545.1 uncultured Anaerolineales bacterium
TGTCGCAGCGGTTCGTCGTCACCGGCCTGACGGCCGGCGCGGTGAAGGGGTGATTCGTACGGCCGGGAGGGCACAGGGGAGTGATTCCCCCCTTCGCGGGGAGAGGGCGAAACCCAGATACTCATCCGTGATTCCCTCTCCCTCGCAGGGAGAGGGCCAGGGTGAGGGTCAAACTCATCTATCATAGGAGCGGATTCATGAAAGTCCTGATCGGCCCGAATGTGATGGGCCTGGAGAAGGGGATCCCGGAGCTGAGGAGAGCTCACCCCACGATCGAGTTTGTCCACTGCGCCGACCGCGGGGCGGTGGCTGCGGCGATTGCCGATGCCGATATCTACATGGGGCACCTGAACCGCGAGGTCTTCCTGGCGGCCCGGCAGCTCAAGTGGGTGCAGTCACCCAGCAGCGGCGTGAACTACTTCCTGGCGATTCCTGAGCTCAAGGATGGCCCCGTGATCCTGACCGGCGCACGCGGCACCCATGCGGCCAGCGTGGCGGAGAGTGCCATGGCGATGATCCTTGCCATCACCCGCGGCATCCGCGACAGCATTCAGGCGCAGCCGCAGCACAAATGGGTGGGCTCTGTGCGCCAGAAGCTGCTGGAGCTGACCGATCTGAAAATGGGGATCATCGGTCTCGGCTCCATCGGCAAGGCGCTTGCCAAGCGCGCGCACGCATTCGACATGCACGTGATCGCCGTCGACATGTTCCCGACCCACAAGCCGGACTTCGTCCATGAGCTGTGGGGGTTGGAGCGGCAGAACGAGCTGCTGGCCGAATCGGACATCGTAGTCGTCACGATCCCGTGGACGGCCGAGGTGCAAGGCATGATCGGCGCGGAGCAGATCGCTCTCATGAAGCGGTCGGCCATCCTCGTGGGCATCTCGCGCGGGGGCATCATCGACCAGGTGGCGTTGGCCGCGGCGCTGCGCGAGAAGCGGATCGCGGCGGCGGCGCTCGACGTCTTCGAGCCGGAGCCGCTGCCTGCCGACAGCGAGCTGTGGGAACTCGAAAACCTGCTGATTGCGCCGCACATCGCCGGCGGGACGCAGTATGAAGGCAAGTATCTGCTGGAGATCTTCGGCGAGAACCTCGACAAGTTCGTGCGCGGCGAGTTCCCGCTGCGCAACCAGATCAACAAACAGCTGGGGTTCTGATTTCCAGACTCGTAGTATCGTTGATGCGGCTTGCGCGACCCTGTGCGTCATGGTATGATGAGTCATAGGAGGATGTGTATGAAGCAGCGTGTGACCTTGACTCTGAACGAAGACGCGGTCGCTTATCTGGATCGGCTTGTCGAAGAGGAATCCACAAATCGCAGCATGGTCGTGGAGCAGATTATCGTTAGCTACATCCGCGATCGGAAGCGGAACGAATTGGCGCGCCAGGCGGCTGAGTTCTTCGCAACGCCTCAGAGCCCGGAGGAGCAGGAAGAGCAAACCGATTGGGAGCGTCTGACAACGGAGGTCCTGCGGGATGACAGGTGAATGGCCTCGGCGTGGTGATTTGTGGCTGGCGACTGTGCCTGGCGAGACCAGGCATCGTCCATGCGCCATTCTGTCGGCCAACTGGCTGAATGAGTACGCGCTGGATGTCTCGGTCGTGCCTATCACCAGCGTAGCGCGCAGCAACTTCCCAACCCGGGTGCACATTCCGGCTGGCGAAGGCGGCCTGCGGGTGGATAGCTGGGCCAAGTGCGATCAAGTAACAACCATCAGGAGGTCTTCGCTGTCCGGTTCGGCATTGGGACGCCTCCCTTCGGAGCGGATGCATCGTATCGCAGACGCCGTGCGGTTAGCACTGGATCTGTGATGGGCGCCGCCACGCGTAAGCAAGCAGCCTACCAGGATGGATCATGGGCACGGAGACTCGCCGTGCCCATGATCTCGTGTGATGCGCATGAGGTACATTGTGACCGGTCCAACTTCTGTTGATCTACGCCTCACTCAGTTGTCGGCCGTCTTTCCGCACTGGGAAAAGACCAAAGACCTGATCGACAACCTGCTCGACGTCACGCTGAACTACCGGCAGAGCGGCCACCCGGGCGGCTCCCGCTCGAAGGTGCACGCGCTCGTGGCCCTGTTGCTGAGCGGCGCGATGCGATGGGACATCCGCAGTCCGGAGAAGCGCTTCGGTGATCGCTTCGTGCTCGTGGCCGGTCACACGATTCCGCTGATCTACTGCACGATGGCCGTGTTGGACGAGGCGCTGGCCGCGAAGTTCGAGCAGACCGGCGACCCGAGGTACCGGCTGCGGCCGGAGCGCGCTGTCTTCTGGCAGGATCTGCTGGGGTTCCGGCGCTGGCGAGGGCTGCCGGGCCATGCCGAAATGGCCGGCAAGACCCTGTTCCTCAAGTTCAACACCGGCCCTTCGGGCCACGGCAGCCCGGCCGCCGCGGGGGAGGCTTTGGCGCTCAAGCGCGCCGGCGCCGGCAGCGTCAAGGTCTTCGCCTTCGAGGGGGAAGGGGGTCTCACCACCGGCGCGTCGCACGAGGTGATGAACTCGGCCTGGGGTCTGGCGCTCGACAACCTTCACTACCTGGTGGACTGGAATGACTACGGCATCGACGCCCACTCGGTCGGCGCGGTGATGTATGGCGCGCCGCACGATTGGTTCGCCAGCCACGGCTGGCGCGTCTACGGCGCAGAGCAGGGGAGCGAGTGGGCGCCGGTGGCGCGGGCGCTCCTGGAGATGACGGCTGCGGTTGATCCTGAGAAGCGGCCGTCGGTTGCCTGGTTCAAGACGCGCAAGGGCCGGGGCTACGGCAAGTACGATTTCGGGTCGCACGGCGTCCCGCACGCGATCAACAGCGAACTGTTCTGGAACACCAAGAAGCCGTTCGCCGAGAAGTATGGCGTCGAGTTCGCCAACATGGGCGGCGCGGCGCCGACCGATCCGGACATGCTGGCAGCAGAGTGGCGGGCCAACCTGGAGGCGGTGATTGCCGTGCTGCGCCGGGACCAGGCGCTCATAGACTACCTGGCCGATACCTTGGTCGCCATCGGGGATTCGGTTCCGGACGAACTGCCGACCTTCCGGTTAGGCGCTCGCCCGGGCAAGGAGAGCAATCCGTTCAAGGACGGCCGGCTGTTCGACTACCGCAACTATCCCCCCGAGCTCTACCTGCCGCCGGGCAAGTCGGCCGCCAACCGCAACGCATTGGCGAAGTGGAGCGCATGGATCAATGCGTTCGGTGCGCGGGAGTACGGCCGGCCGATCTTCATCGCGTCGTCGGCCGATCTGGCCGGGTCGACCAACATCAGCGGGTTTGCCGAAGCGTTTGGCGACTTCAAGGGTTACGGGTGGTACGAGCGGGTGGGCGGCGATGAAGGTGCGCTGCTGCCGCAGGAGATCACCGAGTTCACCAACTCCGGCATCATGGCGGGGCTGGCGAGCGTCAACCTCTCCCGCACCCCCGAGCAGGAGTTCGACGGGTTCTGGGGCGCCAGCTCGACCTATGGCTCCTTCTCCTATCTGCTCTATGGCCCGATGCGCCTCTTCAGCCAGCTCGCCCAGGACTGCGAGCTCAAAGTGGGCAAGGCGCTGTGGGTGGCGGGCCATTCCGGTCCGGAGACGGCGGAGGACAGCCGCACGCACTTCGGCATCTTCGCACCGGGGGTGACGCAGCTCTTCCCGGAGGGGCATATCATCAACCTGCACCCGTGGGAATACAACGAGGTCCCCGTGCTGCTCGGCGCGGCGCTGGCGACCGATGCGCCGATTGTCGCGCTGCACCTGACCCGGCCGCCGATCACGATCCCCGATCGCGGCCGGCTGGGCATCCCGTCGCACTTCGAGGCGGCGCGCGGGGCCTATGTGATGCGCGATTACCGGCCGGGCCGGCCTTGCGACGGCACATTCATTGTCCAGGGCACGAGCGCTGTCAACGGCATCATTCAGATCCTGCCGAAGCTGGATGAGCTCGATCTGAACGTCAAGGTCGTCTGCGCGACGAGCCACGAGTTGTTCGCCATGCAGCCGGAGGCGTACCGCGAGCAGGTCATCGGCCCTGCGGATCGGGTGAACTCGACCGTGATCTGCACCCAGGCGCGGCTGACGATGCGCCAGTGGATCCTGAACAAGATGGCCGGGGAGTACGCCATGACCGCGGACTGGGACAACCGGTGGCGAACGGGCGGCACGGTGGATGAAGTGATCGAGGAGGCGCACCTATCTCCGAAGTGGCTGCTGGCGGGGATTCAGCGCTTTGTCGCCGACAAGGCGCGGCGCATGGACGCGATCCGCCTCGAGGTGGATGCAGCTTGCTGACGGGGAGTCCTCCACACCGTGCCCCCCGCTAGGGGCCAAGCACTGCGCAGTGCCCCGTACGATTCCACCAGATGCCTTCCGTGATCAGAGACGGCGCATCTGGCGCTTGGATGCGCACTTCGGCAGCGTCGACCGGGAAGGCCTTCGCCTCTACGGCTGACGCTGACCACAAGGCCGCCCAGGTTCATCCTGGACGGCCTTGTGGTTTAATACTGGTCGCGTTGAGGAACATTGGGCTGCAACATGACCTCGTGGCTCCGACCACATCCCGCAGTCAAGGCAAGGCGGTGTGCTTGCAGGCCGCCAGCGACTTGCAGGCCGCAAGCGAGATGCATGGGCGGCTGGCAGCCTGGTATGACGCCCACCCGGCGGCCGCGTCTGAAGCGCTGGCACAGGAATTGCGGTGACAGCGCCGCGAGTTGCTGGGGGGTGCGCTGGCGGCGGTGCTCGTCGGCCGGGACAGCGGCGACCCGTCCGACGCCCCGCTGAGCTCCAGATGGCAGCAGCCGATGCGGTTCGAGGGCCACCGGCGCTGCACAGCGCAGGCCAGGTTGGCAGGCCTGAGTGAGCTCCCCAGTGGACGCTTTGAACACGCCTGGGCCATCTGGCCATGAACGGCAAAGTCACCGACGGTTCTGCGCGATACTCTGCGGTCGAACGGGCCTACTCTACGGCGTGAATCCGGTGTATAATCGGCGCGAGGGAGGTGCCGCGATGCCGGGGCTGGAGGTTTTCCTGTTCGGCAAGCCACGCGTCGAGCGGGACGGCGCCGCAGTGACGGTTGCGCGGCGCAAGGCGCTGGCGCTGCTGGCGTACCTGGCCGTCACGCGGCAGGCCCACGGCCGCAATGCGCTGATCGCGCTGCTCTGGCCGGAGCTGGACAGCGAGCACGGTCGCGCGGTGCTGCGCAGCACCCTGGCGGACCTCAGCCAGGCTATCGGCAAAGACGCGCTGGAGGTCGAAAGGGATGGGATCGCGTGCCGGGCCCCGCCGCTCCAGGTGGATGTTGCGCGCTTTCACGATTTGCTGGCGCAAGTTGCCGGCCACAACGATCCTCTCGGCCAGCCCTGCGACGACTGCCTGACGGCCCTCACCGCAGCGGTCGAATTGTACCGTGACGACTTCTGGCTGGCTTCACCCTCGATGACGCAGTGGAATTCGACGCCTGGCAGACCTTCCAGACGGAGAGCCTGCGCCTGGATCTGACCGCCGCGCTGGCGAAGCTGGCGCAAGGGTTGGCGGGCCGCGGGGATCATGCCGCGGCCCTGGCGCACGGCCGGCGGTGGCTGGCGCTCGATCCACTGCACGAGCCGGCCCAACGTCTGATCATGCGACTCCACGCCGGGGCTGGCGACCGCGCCGCGGCGATCCGCCAGTATCGGGAGTGCGTCAAGCTACTCCAAGATGAGCTGGGCGTCGAACCGGAGCTGGAGACGATCGCACTCTTCGAGGCTATCCGCAGCGGAACGGCTGGGGAGACCTCTCCTGCTCTGCGACGCCCCGAATCCCTCGCCCCTGCCCACAACCTCCCATCCGCCCCAACGCCCTTCATCGGCCGCGAACCGGAGCTGGCCCAGCTCGCGACCCAACTTGCCGACTCCGACTGCCGGCTGCTCACCATCCTCGGTCCCGGCTGCATCGGCAAGACCCGGCTGGCGGTGCGCGCGGCGCAGGCCGCGGCCGACCGCTTTGCGCACGGCGCCTGCTTCGTGGACCTGGCCCCCATTGCCTCGGCCGAGCTGCTGGCCTCGACCATCCTGCGCACGCTCCAGGCGCCCTCCTTCGGCGCAGCCGAGCCGGACCAGCACGTGCTGAGCTATCTGGCCGGCAAGCAGATGCTCCTGGTCCTGGACAACTACGAGCACCTGCTGACCGGCGCGGAGCCGGATCGACGCGACGGCTATGGCCTGGTCACGAAGATCCTGGACGCCGCGCCGCGGGTCAAGCTGCTGGTGACTTCGCGCGCCAGGCTGAACGTGCGGGCGGAGTGGCTGGCGCCGCTGGAGGGGATGGAGGCGCCGGAGGATGGGGAGCCCGAAGCTCTCGAAGCACGCAGGCCGCGAAGCGACACGCGCGGCCCTACGCGTGCTTCGCGGTCGATCCTGCCCGCTGACCTCAGCCACTACAGCGCCACCGCGCTCTTCCTCGCCTGCGTCCGCCGGGTGCGCCCCGGCTATCAGCCCGGCCCCGATGATGCGCGTCACATCGTCCGCATCTGCCGCCTGCTGGATGGCATCCCCCTCGCGATCGAACTGGCAGCCGCCTGGACGCGGACACTGCCGTTGGCGAAGATCGCCGACGAGTTGGCGTACGGCCTGGATGTGCTGACCACGCCGCTGCGCGACGTGCCCGCGCGGCATCGCAGCATGACCGCGGCGTTCGATCATTCCTGGCGGCTGCTCTCGTCGCGAGAACAGAGCCTCTTGCGCCAGCTGTCCGTCTTTCCGGGCAGTTGGACGGACGAGGCGGCTGCGGCCGTTGCGGGGGCGACCGTGTCGGAGTTGCGCGGCCTGGCCGATGCTTCCTGGCTGCGCCTGACATCCATCGGTCGCCACGAGATGCACATGCTGATCAAGCAGTACTGTGCGCGAAAGCTGGCAACTGAACACGAAGACCTCGCCGGAGAGAATGCCGATCGCGTGCGTGAGCGCTATGCGGCATTCTACCTGGCGCGCCTCCTGGCGCGCCAGGCCAGCTTCTACCGGCAGCCAGCCAGCGTTGCCGAGATGGCGGCCGAACTCCACCATCTGCTCGCCGCCTGGAACTGGTTCACCGAGCGCAATGACCTGGAGGCGGTCAGGGCGCTGACCCCCGGACTCTCCTGGATCGCCGTGGCGCAGGGGTGGGAGCGCGCGTTCCGAGCACAAATGGAGCGCTGCGCACGCCAGCTCGCGGCATATGAAGTCGCCGGGCATGATGACCCCGACCGTCGCCGTGATACTGCTCTGGTGCGAGCAACGGTCATTGCCGAGATACTCGATGAACTGCTGGGGTTGTCCAACGAGGCATGGCAGGGCTGGGTGAGCGAGGCCGAGTCGTTGCTGGCACAGGTCACGGCAGACGACGCGCGGTGGCTGGAAGTCCGCTGGACGCTTCGATTCAGGATTGCGATGGGGTGCGCCGAGCGGGGGAACGACAGCGAGGCGGTCCGGCGACTGCAACCGCTGCTGCCTGACCTGGACGCCGGTCGTCTACACCTGTGGCCGTATTGCAACGAAGCCCTGTTGTTCCCGCAGATGCGGGTATGCCGCTGCTTGGGACTCGCGGCCCTGAAATTGGGCCATGATCAGGAGGCGCGCCGTCTGGCCGAGCAAAGCATCGCACGAGCCGAGCATGCCGGCGCACCCTTCTTCAAATTGGCCGGTCTCCTGGTGCTATCCAGCGCTCTGAACTCCCTGGGCGAGCATCGGCAGGCTGCCGTGCCCGCCCGAGAGTATCTGAGAGTCCTGCGCGCCCATGGAATCAAGGCTTACCACTCCCTGGCTCTCATGCTCATCGGAACGGCGACGGCCGGGCAGGGCGACACCCTCCGGGCGCGCGCCTGCTTTCGCCGCGCCCTGGCGGTGGATAGAGAGATCGGCCAATTCCTGCCGAGCGCCCTGCAGCACATGGGAACCATCGAACTGGCGCTCGGCAACCTGGCGCAGGCCAGACGCTTCTACCGCGAGAAGCTGTCTCTGTGCGCCGGTCAGGGCCTGTCTGAAGGTCTCGCCGCCACGCTGACCGGTCTTGCCAGGATCGCCTTGGCCCACGGCAAGGCGGCCGAAGCGCGAGCGCATCTGCGCCGCGCCCTGCTGACGCCCAGCCAGGCGCGTTCACCCCAGCAAACGATTGACGCCCTCGCCACGTGGTCGGAGCTTCTGAGCGCCGAAGGGCAGCACGCGGCCGCGGCCGAGCTGTGCGCTGCGCTGTTGAGCTGGCCGGCCACGCCGGTCTTCTCTTCGCTCTTGCTGCGACCTCTGCGAGCCGACCTGGCCGCGCGCTTGCGGGAGCTGGAGGCACAACTGCCACCGGCGGTCTTCGCCGCGGCGCCGCGCGCGGGCGCTGTCGCCAAGTCGATGAGATGGTGGCGGAGATCGCCGGCGGGTGATTGAGCACGACAACTTCGCCCACCACCCGCCCTTTCCTACCAGTTCGTATGAGATCCATCCCGCCGGTGCAGGTGCGGCGCTTCCCAGAACTTGAAGGCCTGGCCCTGGGCGCGCGCCTCGTTGAAGTCGACTCCCAGGCCGGGGCCGTCGGGTACGCGATAGCGGCTGCCCTCCAGCTTGAGCTGCACCGGGAACCACTCGTGGTCGTCGAAGCCCAGGTTCTCGGTCGGCGAGGCGCGCGCTTCCAGCCAGGCGAAGTTGGCGACCGCGGCGGCCAGGTGGACCGTCGCGGCCGTGCAGATCGGTCCGAGCGGGTTGTGGGGCATGAGGTCGATGTAGTGTGCTTCGGCCCAGCCGGCCACCTTCATCGCTTCGGTCAGCCCGCCGACGTTGCACACATCGATGCGGATGAAGTTGGTCAGGCCGCGCTCGATGTAGGGCAGAAAGGCCCATTTGCTGGAGAGCTCCTCGCCGATGGCAAACGGCACATCGGTCATCGTGCGCAGGGCGGCGTAAGCCTCCGGCGTCTCGTCGCGGATCGGCTCCTCCAGGAAATCGAGCGTGCCGGAGGGCATCCGCTGACAGAACGAGGCCGCTTCGGCCACGCTCAGCCGGTGGTGGTAATCGATGCCCAGCACCGGCCCCGAACCCACGGCCTCGCGAAGTTGGGTCAACGCGGCTGCGGTCACGGGGATCGATTCGCGCGGCTCGAACAGCGCGGGGTCGCCGGTCTCCGGGTGGCCGATGCCGGTGCGGATGACGCTCCAGCCGCGGTCGAGGAGCAGTTGCGCGTCTTCGATCAGCCGCGGCCCGATGCCCACGGTGGCGAAGCAGGGCACGAAGTCACGCTGCTTGCCGCCGAGGAGCTGGTAGACCGGCGCCCCCAGCGCCTTGCCGGCAATGTCGTAGAACGCGATGTCGAGCGCGGAGATCGCCGCGCTGAGCACGCGGCCGCCCTCGAAATACTGGCTGCGGTACATCTCCTGCCACAGCGCGCCCGTGCGCAGCGGGTCGCGGCCGATGAGCCACTCGCGGTAGTGCTGCACCGCGCCGATCACCGCCAGCTCGCGGCCCGACAGTCCCGATTCGCCCCAACCCACGATTCCCTCGTCCGTCTCCACCTTGACGATGAGCTGGTTGCGCCGGCCCACCCAGGCCGGATAGGTCTTGATGTCCGTGATTTTCATGGGCACCTCTCGATTGTTGCCGTCATTGAGTCTGTTGGTTTGCCCTGTAGTTCCCGAGCGCCTCGGATGTGCGTAGCGCGCGATAGTAGATGCGCAGCGCGCGGATATCTCCCCGCAGGCTTGGCCCGATCCGCAGCGCCTCGCTGGCTTCGGACCCGATCCCATGCGGATGGGTGAACCGGCTCACTTCGCGCAGGTTGGGGCTGAAACGCCCCCACCCGAACTGCCGGCAGCCGCCTCCATCATTGAGCACGCCATTGGGGATGAAGGTGACGATCTTGGGGCCGCCGTCAACGATCACGACCAGGTGGTGCAGCTTGCCCGCCTCCAACGTCGGTCTTGACAACAAAGGGCTGGTCGCTGTAGGTGGCGGTCGGGATCTCCCAGCCGGCGACGATGTTACTGCGATCGTCAGATGAGGCGGTCATCGCTACTGCGCCTCAAATCCGAACAGATGCACCCGCTCACCGCCCCAGCTGGCGCGCGGCACGATCCGGAGCCCGGCGGTCTCGACCTGAAGCGGGACCTTCACCAGCCGCTGGTGGTTGTTCTCCTCCCGGAACACCACCCGCCATTGCCCTGCACCGTCCAGGATCTCCAGGTCGAAGGCGCGCGTCATCATGCCGGGGATCTTGACGTCGTAGCCCTTGAGCGGATAGGAGCAAGGCATCCGCTTGAGGTTATGCAGGTTGCTGTCGAAGACGATCCGCGCCCTGCTGAGCGTCATCGGTGAGCCGAAGTAGTAGGTGACCGACTCCCCAGGCGGCGCCCACCAGCCGTTATCCTCCTTGCCGAGTGTCCGATCGATCCCGTTGCGCAGCGGCTCAGCGTCGCCGACGGTGGCGAAGAGCTGCGCTTCCTGGCAGATTTCGGGGATCGGCCGCAGCAGCCCTGGCAGCCACGAGTCGTCGTCCATAAGCGTCTCCTGCAGCTCGCGCAGGTGCCGCTCGTACACCTTGCGCGGCGAGGCGTCATGGCGGACCGCCACCGCCGCGGCCGTGCCGGCCGCCTGGCCCAACAATGCCGTAGTGCCCATGACGCGCGTCGAGCTGAGCGCCATGTGCGTCGCGGAGATGTTGCGGCCGGCGAAGAAGAGGTTCTCGATGTTGCGCGAATAGAGCGATCGATATGGGATGCCGTAGGGCGAGGGCGCCTTGTGGAAGATGGTCGGCTCGCCCGCATAATGGATGGCGTCGGGGTGGTGGTCGTCCATCGGCCAGCCGCCGTAGGCGACAATGTCGTCGAAGCGGCCGCCCGCCAATACATCGTTCTGCGTCAGGATGTGATCGCCCACGTAGCGGACGTTCTCGCGCTTGCCCGGCAGTGCGCCGATCCATTCCAGCTCCCACCGGTGGCCGCGGCCGTCCGGGTGGTTCTTGATGTAGACCCAGATGCCGTAAGCGATCCTGAGCAATTCATCGCGGTTGGCCTCGGTGTCGGCGATGGTGTCCCCTGTGCCGCCCACCTCCAGCCACCAGAAGTTGTGGCCCTCCGGCTTGAGCGGCCGGTTAGGCAGGTTGCTCTCGTTGTAGCGGATGGCCCAGTCGGGAGGGACGAAGGGCCGGTGCTCCCCCTCGGCGATCTCGCGCAGCTGGATCAAGATGGAGTTGCCCATCGTCTTGCGGTCCGCGACCGCGGGCGCGTGGGACTCATCGAACTCATGACGGCTCTCGCGGCCCCAACGGAACTCCGCGCCCGAGATGCGCAACACCGAGTCGCCGGAGCAGTCGGCGAAGTAACGGGCCTTGACGACGTGCCAGGTCTGGGTGTTGAGCTGCCAGCCGCGAAGGCTGGAAATCCTATCGCCGTCCATGCGCACATCGTTGCAGGAGCAGCTCAGCAGCATCGTCAGACCGGGCTGGAAGCGCGCCTTCTCGTAGAGCACCGTGTCCCAGATCGGGTAGTTGAGGCCGGGGTTGCGGTAGTAGTTGTCGAGCATGATCTCTTCAAGGATGCCGGCTTCCTTGTTGTCCGGCCCGCGCGCGCCGCAGATCCACATGCGGACCTCGGACGAGGCGTTGCCGCCCAGCACCGCGCGATCCTGCATCAGGACGACCTTCGATCCGTTGCGCGCCGCGGCGACCGCCGCGCACAGCCCCGCGATCCCGCCGCCGACCACGCACAGGTCGGCCTCGTGCTCGATGATGTCGAAGTGAGTTTTGGTGGTCATGGCTTGCCCTTTGCGATACGATGACGCTCACCAGAGAGGTGTGAAGACACCAGAGGCACAAGGGTACCCCGATCTTCTTGTGTTCTTGGCGTCTTTGTTTCTTGGTGGTGAATCGGTCTCTCTTACCCGCGATACTCCCACGCGGTCTTCATGAACATCAGATAGTTCTCCACCATCCGCGCGGAGATGCTTTCTTCGTACGGGCCGGCCGAGGGCGAGAGGATCAGCCGCTTGCCGCGGCACTCTTCGAGCACGGCAAGCACCGCCTGACGCATCTGTTCCGGGGTGAGTGCACGAAACTCGTCGTACTGGATATTGCCGATCAGTGCGATCTTGTCGCCGACGATGTCGAACGCTTGAGTGAAGGTGCAGTTGCCGATGGGCGGCGCCTCGATGGTGTGCAGTCCGTCCGGCCCCATCTCCAGGAAGTCGGGAAGGATCAGCCTGATCTGGCCGTGATAGTGCTGGATCACCTTGCAGCCGGCCGCGTGCACCAGTTCGATCAGCTCGCGCGCATAGGGCATAATCCAGCGGCGGAAGGTCGTCCGGCTGACGAGCGGCGGGCTGGCGAGCTCGCTGCCCACCAGGAAGTAGACATCCGCCAGCTTGCGCTCCAGGAAGTAGCGGTAGACCAGCCGCTTCTGCACCATCACTCGGTCGAACCACGCGGTGATCAGATCGGCATGGGTCAACGACCACACCGCGTACTCCTCCAGCTTCGATACGCTGTAGAGCGCGCCGACCGGCTCTCCCAGATCGAGCATCATCGCACCCAACTCGATCGGAAACTCGGCGCGCTCCCGAAGGTAGGCTGGCAACTGCTGATCGAGTTGCCCCGCAATGGCGTCCGGATCTGTGTTCAGCGGCAGAGAGCAGTAGAATTCTAGATCCTCCGCGGCACAGAGCAGCCGCTTGACATTGGCGCCCCAGGGCTGGCGGCGAATCTCCGCGCAGAGGCGTCGCCCCCGGTATTCCAGGATATCGCGCTCGATCCGCGTCTCCCCCACTGTCTCGCTCTCGTGCCACTGCCTCACATCCGGTGCGAAGAGGGACACGCGCGGGTTGCGCCGGTTCAGCGTCATGGCGTAGCGCTCCGCGGCCTCGAACACGGGGCGGTAGGAAGGCTCGCGACGCACGTCGCCGTAGTAGGCGGTCGGATGGTAAGGAAAAAGGAGCCAGATCGGGATGCGGTCCGTCGGCTCGCCGTTGAGTGCAGCGAAAAGGCGCTCGCGGGGAGTCATACGCCTGACGGCGTTCCGGGAGGCCGCCAGGCCCGCGCGTGGGACGGTCATTCTGACTTTTCCTCTTGTTGCTTGATGATCGCATTCACCACCTGAAGCGGCTCGACGCGGCGAATCCCCTCCTCATCTACAATGGCGCTGCCGCGACGGAGCTGATCCCGCAGCAGGGTGGCATCCAGGTCGGCCGGCGCCACCTCCTCGTGCAGTGACAGGATCGCCGCCGTCCCGGCCGCCTCGCCCATCACCATGCAGGTCACCATCACGCGCAGTGAGCCGAGCGCTATGTGATCGGCCGAGATGCAGCGCCCCGCGACCAGCAGATTGCCGACGCCCTGGGGCACAAGCGCGCGATAGGGGATCTGGTAACGGAAGCCTGCCGGGGGCCGCCACGTCTGTCCGCTCATGCCCGGACCTGCCGGATTGTGGATGTCGATGAAGAAGCTGCCGTAGCCGATGGCGTCCGGCCAGGCGCGGCGCTGCCGCAGGTCGTCCGCGGTGAGGGTGACCAGCCCGCGGATGCGTCGCGATTCGCGCAGCCCCAAGCTGGGCGCTGTGCTGATGAGATAGCATTGTTCCATGCCGGGCACGACTTTGCGAAAAACATCGACCAGGTGAAAGGCTTGGCGGCGGCCCTCGATCGTTGCGCGAGTCAAGTCCTCGGCCTTAGTCGAGTCGATGCCCACCATGTGCGTCATGTTGACGCCGACCTGGTCAGGCAGCACGTCGGTGTGCCAGAATCCCATGATCTGATCCTGGAAGGGCTCCATGATGCCGTCTGCCTGCGCCTTCAGCCAGACCTCGCGCATCTGGTAGCTGGAGCGCCAGGCGGCCACCCGCGGCCAATCGACGCCGCCGATCGTGAACATGAGCGTGGTCGGCTGACAGCGGCCGTCCTGCGGCCGTCCCTGCTCGAACGCGGTCCCTGCATGGAAGGCTGCATCGCCGTCCCCCGTCGCATCTACGATGCGACGGGCCAGGATCGCCTGCCTGCCCGATTTGTTCTGGACGATGCCGCCCACCACGGCCGCGCCTTCCTTGAGCGTGCCGGCATAGAACGTGTAGTACAATACCCGGACGCCTGCCTCGTCCATCATCTCGTCCAGGAGCAGCTTGAGCCCCTCCACGTGAAAGTCGTAGCAGGAGCCGTCGTAGGTGGCGAAGCCGCGAGCCAGCATGCGCAGCCTGATCTCGTCCGCGATGCCGCCGACAATGTGTTGGCTGCGGTCATTCCACGCATTGAATTGGCTGATGTGATTGTGGCCGCCCGACGTGGCGACGCCGCCCAAGCAGTTGAACTGCTCTACGATGCACGTCTTGGCTCCACGACGGGCTGCAGACAGTGCAGCGGCGACACCCGCCGGTCCCCCACCGACAACAAGCACGTCGACGTGGTCGAGAACGGGAATCCTGGTGCTGATCTCAGGTAGGGTCTCCACAGTCATATCCTTGTAGGCCTCCGACTTGGCGCCGGAGACGCCGAGACACAGCGCACCGTCAGGCCGATCCCTCTGCATCCCCTGGGGTATCGCGCCTCCGCGGTGCATCCAACGCGCACTATCCCTTGACCCCTGACGAGACGACGCTCTGAACGAAGTATTTGTTGATGAACACGAACAGGATCATCAACGGGATCGTGCCCAACACCGTGGCGGCCATGATCGCCGGATAGTTGACTTCGGAATGCGTCTCGATGAATGCGGCCAGCGTCAGCGGGACGGTGAACAACTCCGACCGGTTGATCATGATTAGCGGCATGCCGTAGTCATTCCAGCGCCAGATGAAAAGGATCAGCGCCAGCGCCGCGAGCTGCGGGCCGATGGACGGCACGACGACGGCCCAGATGCGTCGCAGCTGGCCGGCGCCATCGATCTGGGCGGCATCGAACAGGTCCTGGGGAATCGTCAGGCAGGCCTGGCGGATGAGAAACACACCATAGGCCGTGATCATGTAGGGCCAGATGAGCGCCCAGTGCGTGTTGTAAATGTGCAGCCAGTTCGCAATCATGAAGCGCGGCACCATCAGCACTTGTTCGGGAATGATCATCGTGCCCAAATAGAGCAGGAAGATCACCCCTCTCCCCGGAAAGCGCAGGCGGGCGAAGGCATAGCCGGCCAAGGTGGAGGTCACCAGCGGGCCGACGACCCCTGGCAGCGTCACCGTAATCGAATTCAGATAGGCTTTCCAGAACGGCACCGAGCGCGACGCGCTGATCAGGCTGCCGACGCCCAGGACGCGCTCATAGGGCAGAGTCGTGATGACCGGTGGAATCCACTGGATCGGGAAGCTGAAGACATCCACCTCCCGCTTGAACGAGGTTGAGATCGTCCAGACGAAGGGGACAATGGTCAGGATCCCTACCGCGAAGACGAAGCCGGTGACCAGCCAACGCGCGGCTCGCACCTGCGTCTTGCGCGGGATCCCCAGGGTGCTTTGCGTTGCTGCCATCAGTACTCCACTACGATCTTGCGCTGGCCCCACCACTGCGCCAGCGTGATCAGCACCACGATAATCATCAACACCCAGGCGATTGCCGAGGCGTAGCCCATCTTGTAGAACACGAAGCCCGTACGATACACGTTGAACGCCAGCATCGTCGTAGCAGTCCCCGGTCCGCCTTGCGTCATCACGTTGATGATGTCGAACACCTTGAACGAGGCGATGACGCCCGTCACCAGCAGGAAGAACGTGGTGGGGGTCAGCAGCGGGAAGATCAGGTAGCGGAACTTGGCCCAAGGACTGGCCCCATCGATATCGGCGGCTTCATACAACTCCTGCGGGATGCCTTGCAGCCCTGCCAGGTAGATGACCATGTTGTAGCCGAAGCCGGCCCACACCGCAATGATCATCAGGGTGGGCAGCGCCCAGGCAGAACTGCCGAGCCATTTGGGCGGGTTTTCGAGGCCGAGCGCCTGCAGAAAAGAGGTGATCGGCCCGTACGTGGGGTGGAAAATCGCAAGCCACACCGCGGCAATGGCGATCGAACTGGTGATGTAGGGCAGAAAGACCATCGAGCGCAGGAAGCTGCGCGCATGCGCAAATCGGTTCAGCATCAGAGCGAAGAGCAATCCGAACGCCATCGTGATTGGTACGACCAGCATGTAGCGCAGGTTGTTGCGCAGCGAATCGGTGAACCACTTGTCCCGGGGCAGCTCCGAGAAGTTCTGCAGGCCGACGAACTTCAGTCTGTCGAAGCCACCGACGAAATTCCAGTCGCTGAACGACAGCAGCAGCGACATCAGCACGGGGATGACGACGAAGACCATGTAGATGACCAGGTTGGGCGCGACCAACGTATAGCCGGCCAGCGCCTCCTGGCGCGCAAGGCGGCTCATTCCTCGCTTCTTGCCAATGGGTCGGTTGTTGCTCATGCGCCCTCCCTGCGACGCCATCTACGCGGACGCCACGAATGCACGAGCACCGTATTCGGAGATTCGTGCATTCGTGACGCCATGTGAAGGTTGGGCTACTTCTTGCAGACCTTGCCCAGCGCTTCGTCACACCGCTTCTTGATGTTCTTCATGCCGTCCTCGGGCTTCTGCTCGCCCAGCAGGACGCGGGTTTGCTCTTCGGTGCGAATCTGTCCCATCTCTGCGGCGGCGGTGGCCCGGAACTGGATCGGGTAATTCTTGTCGGCGTTCCCGAACATGGCCGACTTGTAGGTGTCCAGGTCCATGTACTTCTGGTATTCGGGGAAGGCGCTGAGGAACGCCTGGATCGAGTCCTCTGGCTTGCGTCCTCGCCACAACGTCATGCGGCCGAAGGGGGTCATGTTGATGTAGCCTTCGGTGCCCCACCACTTCATGAACTTCCAGGCCGCTTCCTTGTTCTTGGAGGCCTTGGCGATGGAACAGCGATCGTCTGCATTGCCTGGCCGGAAGGGATTCGGCGTATCCTTGAAGTGCGGCATGGGCGCAAAGAAGATCATGAAATCGCGCGGGTTGTCCTTGACATTCGAGACATAGCGCAGAATCCAGGAACCTTCGATCAACTGGGCGGCCTTGCCCGTCAAGAATTCGCTGTACGGCTGCAGCTTGCCGGCGGTGACGTCGCCCAGCGGTGCGATGCTCTTGTCGGCGTCCTGCATCTGCACCCGCATCTTGAGTGCCTGGAGGAACAGCGGGTCGTCGAAGTTGGTCGTGCATTCATCCTTGTAGATGAAGTCGCCGCCCTTCAGAATGGTGACCGGTTCCGAGGTGTCCGGCGACTGGTGGAACGCGCCGTAGCGCTTGGTGGCGCCGGAGCCTTTCATCAGCTTCTTGGCGTAGTCGGTGTACTCCTCCCATGTCCAGTCGGTCGGGACCTTGAGACCGGCTTCGTCCAGCGCGTTCTTGTTCATGTAGACGAAGCGAGGCTGAGAGTTGAAGATCAGCGCCCAGTACTTGCCGTCCCACCGGTTATCGAGCTTGCCCCATTCCTTCTCCGGATCCAGTCCGCCCAGGTAGGCGTCCAACGGCTCCAGCGCGCCGGCGTCTGCACGCTGCTTGAGCCGGGTCAGGCCGTAGCTCACCAGTACGTCCACCTCGCCGGCTGCTTGCAGGGCCACATCGGCCTTGACGTTGCCTTCGTCGTTGTTGGGATACTGGACGTACTCCACCTGGATGTCGGGATTGGCCTTGTTCCAGGCTTCGACGCTCTGCTTCGGGCCGTTCGCCTCAGGCACCCCACCCCACCAGCGCAGCTTGACGGCGCCCTTCGCGGCGGGCGCAGCTGTGGGGGCGGCGGGTGCAGTTGTAGGCGCCGCAGCGGCAGCTCCTTTGGTGGGCTCCGCCTTGGCGGCCGGAGCCGGCGCGGCCTGGGGTGCACAAGCTGCCAACAGGCCACCAGCAGCCAGGCCTCCTGTGAGCCTCAACAGCTCACGTCGAGACAGACGCTTAACAGTCGACATTTGGGCTCTCCTTTCAGAACTGAGAATCAGCGGTTGGTCGATCCGTTCGCCGTGCTGGAAGCACGGATGATCAACGGGCAGGGTGTCACCACGGTCCATGCCTGGCCGTCCGGCTCGTTCATGAGCATCCACAGCCGGCGAGCGGCGATGGCGCCCATGGCCTGGAAGTCCACGCGCGCCGTGGTCAGCGGTGGATCGGTGAAACGCGCGAAGTCGTAGTCGTAGAAACCGGTCACGGCGACGTCATCGGGGACGCGGCGTCCGTGCTCGCGGAGGGCGCTGATGCCGCCGATCGCCATGCTGTCCGAGGCATAGGCGATCGCCTCGATATCCGGTTGCGCTGCGAGCAGTTGCCGGGTCATCGCATGGCCCGAGTCCACCTCGAAGTCGCCGCAACTGACGGATGGTGGCTCGCCCGAGATGCCGCGCCGCGCCAGCGCCAGCCTGAAGCCTTTCTCCTTCTCTTCGCTGCTGGTCGTAGTGCAGGGACCGTTGATCAGGGCCACGCGGCGGCGGCCGGCTGACAGCAGGTGTTCGACGATGTCGGCCATGCCGTCTAGGTAATGCGCGATGACGCAGTTGACCTGAAGCGGAAGGACGTGCGCGCCGGCCACGACGAACCGCACTCCCGTGCGCTGCAGCGCAGCGATCAACTCCCGATTGACGATGCCCCCCATGAAGATGAGGCCGTTCACGCTCGAGTCGCGGGCGTAAAACTCCGCTTCATGGGAATCCATGCGGGTGCGCTGAAGCCGAACCGTGAAGCCGTGCTGTTCTAGGATCGGTTGGGCCGCCCGGTGAATCGAACCTTCGATGCCGCTGCTGGCGAAGATCCCCGCCTCCCGCATCGTATCGTCGGAACGGACCAACAGCAAGATCGTCTTGGCGGCCGGAGCTGGCCGGGCTGAGGGTTGGAGCGAATAGCCCAACGCCTCAGCCGTCCGCATGACCGTGAGTCGCGTGGCCTCATCGACATAGGGATAGTTGTTTAAGACGCGCGAGACCGTCGATGCGGAGACATTCGCTTGGCGTGCGATTTGACGGACCGTGACCGGCATGATGAGTGGCCTCGCCGAATGCTTCGCGGGGGCGTCCGGCCAACTCAGCGTGCCTGGACCGGCCGCGCAACCGCAGTGTTTCTGATACGATTATCGCGTTGTTTCAGGCACAAGTCAATAGAATGCGATAATCTTGCAACAAGTATGAAACATCGTTCCGGGCGAGGCCGCCTGTGCCTCAGACCAGTTGGCCGTCGCGTCGCAGGGCGTCCCTCAATCCGCGGACGTCCACTGCCGCAGGATCGGCGCCATATCTGGCTGCGAGGGCGGCTGCTGTCCCTGCCGCCTGGCCCAGCGTCACATCCCTGCCCATGACCCCCGCGCCGGCCATCCCCTCCTGCGCCGCCGAGATGCAGCGGCCCGACGAGAGCACGTTCGGGACGCCCACCGACAGCAGGCAGCGGTAAGGGGTGTCGTACCCGAAGCATCGGGACGCCCCCCGGTCCTCCGCCGCAGACGACGACGTCAGCTTGAGCGACAATCGGAATCGGGCGGGAAGGCTCTGTGAGAGTTCGTGATTGGGACATGATGGCTCCTGTTGTGAAGTTATCGTATTCGCACGTCTTGTCTGTGCTGGCTCCTGATGGCGCGGTCGTAGGGCCGGCAGGGAGGAGGGCAGCCCTCGGAGCTCGTGCACTGCGAACCTTGCCCGCGTGGCCGCTGCGCAATCCGCACGGTCATCGCGGTATCTTTCGCGCGACCTCAGGCCACGCCAGCTCGAAGCCGAGTGTGTCGACCAGCATCGCCTGGAAGTCGGTCAGGTGCGTCGCATCGGCCCGCACCTGCCGCGGGGCCAGCTTCCTCGCCAGGCAATAGGCTGCCAGCGCGCCGGCGGCTTCGCCGATGTTCCACTCGACCGGATGCAGGCGATAGCAGCCATTGGTGATGTGGGTGACTCCCAAATTCTTGCAGGCCGGCAGCAGATTCTCGATGCGCACGGGGAGCAGCGCGCCAAGCGGGATCTGGAATGGGTAGTTCGAGATATCGATGTAGTTGCGCACGCCGGTGCTGATGTGAAGGTCAATGCGGTAGCTGCCGACGCCGACGCTGTCGTGAAACACCTCCGCGCCGATCAGCTTGCCGCGTTGCTCCACGCCCACGTGCTGCTCCAAGACGGTGAACTCAGCCCGAATGCGCCGACTCTCCCGGATGTAGACGTGCTTCGCCAGCCCATCGGTCGTGCCCACGATATCGGGGCGCAGACGTAGGCCCGGATAGCCGTTCCCACCGTCGTGCCGGGGGGCCTCGGTCTGCATCCAGTACAGCAACGACAGGCTCAGGTTCTTTCCCCCCTGGATGTGGCGGGCAGCCTCCTCCCGGCTGACTCCCACCAACGGCCCTGACCAGTAATCGTTGTGCGGCCAGTTGACGAGAGTGATGTCGCTCGGATAGAAGCCGGCGGGGTAATACTCCTTGCACAGGATGCGGCGATAGAGCCAGAAAGAGCTCAGCTCCCCACCGCTGGCGAGCGGCCGGGCATGGAAAACCCCGCGCTCGCGCGACGCCAGGGTGATAGGATCGACGTCGCGCCAACCGAGTTGGGGCCCCGGCCAGAAAGGGGCCTGGTATCTGCGCCAGGCGTCGTAGTCGGGCGGCCTGGAGATCGTATGATCCTCGCCGGGCAGATAATCCATGGCGAAGCAGGCAGTGAACGACTGCTGGTCGAGCGGGTCGGCGGCGCCCGGCAAAGCGTGCAGCTCTCCGGTCTGCGCCTGACTTTCCGAGCCGATGACATGCTCAACGCCTGCCAGTTCGAGCAGGTCGCCGAGCTCGGTGGCGTCGAGGATGTATGCTGCGCAGACGACTGTCTCTTGCCCGCTCAACTCATCACGGAGTCGCACGGCGCGCACGCGATCGCCGTCCGTCTCGCAGCCGGCGGCCCGGTGTCGCAGCAGCACCTCCAGCTGCCGTCCGGAACGGTAGGGCGCGAGGAGCTCCTCCAGCACGGCCAACGCCACGCGCGGCTCGTGGCACAGCCTGCTGACGTTGCCGTTGCCGGGGTTCAGCAGCACCCGTTCCCGGATCTCCGGCCGCAGCGGGTAGTTGCGCCGATAGTAGGCGCGTATGCCCTGGCGCAGGCGGCGGTAGGAGTTGGTGCAGCCAGTCGTTTCGATCCATGGGTGCTCGTCGGGCGGCACAGCCTGCTGCGTGAGCTGCCCGCCGAGCCAGTCGGTCTCTTCTGTCAGGATCACGCGTTGACCCAGTCGCAGCGCAGCCAGCGCGGCCGCTACGCCGCCCAGTCCGCCGCCGACGATCAGGATGTCCGTCTCTCTTTCCATCTCGGTGTCCCCCTTGGCGTCTTGCCGAAACTCAGCAGCGCAATGCTGCGATCTGCGAGCTGATTATACAACCGCGACCCTGCTCGATGCGCATGACGCACCCCAACACAGGCGAGCATCCGTCGACCGCTTGTGGCGGCGCGACTTCCGCTGCCGACCGTTGTGTGCTAGACTGGAGACGAATCAGAGCCGTTGAGGCGACGGCGCAAAGGAGCTTGTGCCCATGAGCGAAAGCATCCCTCGTTCCGAATATCCCCGCCCGCAGTTTGTGCGCGATGATTGGCTGTGCTTGAATGGCGAGTGGCAGTTCGAGGTCGATCCGGGCGACAGCGGCCTGGAGCGCGGTCTCGCTGAGCGCGAACTGGCGGGCCGCATCGTAGTGCCTTTCTGTCCCGAATCGGTCCTTTCCGGCATCGGCAGCACCGATTGGCTGAACGCCGTCTGGTATCGCCGCACTGTGACGATTCCCCCGGAATGGGCGGGCCGGCACGCGCTGCTGCATTTTCAGGCAATCGACTACGATGCCACCGTTTGGGTCAACGGTGTGGAGGTGGCGCGCCACCGTGGCGGCTTCACCCCGATCACGTGTGACTTGAAAGGGATTGCTGAGGCAGGGCAGGTCGCAACGATCGTGGTGCGGGCGCGCGATCCGCGGCATGGCCCCAAGCCGTCCGGCAAGCAGTCGCCGCGCTATGGCAACTACGGTTGTATGTACACCCGCACCACCGGGATCTGGCAGACGGTGTGGATGGAGCCCGCGCCCGACATGCGATTGGGCAGGCCGCGCATCACACCGGACGTCAACCGCGGTCTATTTCGGATTCAGCAGCCGATTGTGGGCGCCGCGCCAGGCGCCGAGCTCGGCGCCGTCCTGCGAGACCGGCAGGGCATCATTGCGATGGCATCGTGCCGCCTGGGTTTCGATCTCACTCCCACCCTTGATGTGCTGATCCCCGAGGACCGCCGGCGCCTGTGGAGCCCGCTCGATCCGTTCCTGTACCACCTGGAGGTCGCCCTGATTGACCCGAACGGCATCGTCGTGGACCGGGCGACGAGCTATGCGGGGCTACGCGGGATCAGCATCGAAGGGTCGATGATCAAGCTGAACGGGCAGCCTCTCTTCCAACGACTCGTGCTTGACCAGGGCTACTACCCTGACGGCATTCTGACCGCACCGACCGACGAAGCGCTGCGCCGCGATATCGAGTTGAGCCAGGCCGCCGGGTTCAACGGCGCGCGGCTGCATCAGAAGGTGTTCGAGGAGCGTTTCCTGTATCACGCCGACCGTCTGGGCTACCTGGTGTGGGGCGAGTTCCCCGATTGGGGCTGCAACGGCTTCGGTCCGGACGGCGACAATCAGCAGCCGGGCGCCACGTACATCACGCAGTGGCTGGAGGCGCTGGAGCGAGACTATTCGCATCCCTCGATCATCGGCTGGTGCCCGCTGAACGAAACGTGGCAGCTCATCACCGATAGGATCACCGTGCTAGACGATGTCACGCGCGGGATGTTTCTGGCGACGAAGGCGATGGATCAGACCCGGCCGGTGCTCGACGCGTCGGGCTACTCGCATCGCGTGGCCGAGGCCGATGTCTACGACAGCCACAGCTACGAGCAAGATCCGACGAAATTCGCCGCCCTCATGGCGCCGTTGGCCGAAGGCCATCCCTACCTGAACCAGCGCAACGGCCAGCCGATCTCGATACCCTATCGAGGAGGGCAGCCGTACTTCTGCAGCGAGTTCGGCGGAACGTGGTGGAACCCGGACGCCCCCGAAGGCGAGGATTCCTGGGGCTATGGCGACCGGCCCCACACGCTTGAGGCGTTCTACGCACGTTTCGAGGCGCTGTGCGGCGCGCTGCTCGACAACCCGCTGATGTTCGGCTACTGCTATACCCAGCTCACCGACGTGTTCCAGGAGCAGAACGGCATCTACCGCTTCGATCGCCGGGCCAAGTTCGATCTGGCGCGGCTGGCCGCGATACAGGGGCGCACCGCGGCCAGCGAACGGTAGTCGACCGTGCTACCCGGCGATGGGCGCATACAAATCGAGAAGCAGCTCATCGCCCGGGACGGGGAAGCTGGGGTTGAGGTGTTCTTCGAGCCACTGATGTCCGGCGTGCCCGTAGCGGCTTTCGGTCAGCCACTGTGCGAGCCGGCCCCAGGTCGCGCCGATGTTCTCAACTCCCTGGCAGCGCGTGACGGCGTACAGGCCGCCGGGGAAATCCCGGATGCGCATGTCGCTTTCGGCTTCGTCCTCGGAGGCGACGAACTCCGGGCCGACGACGAGCCAGAACTCGTAGCCGTAGTTCGGGCTGCCGGCCGAAGGGTTCGGGTTGTTGAAGCCGAAGATGCGGGGCCGGGTCAGATCGGTCAGAAGGCCGCGCGGGCCGGCCCAGGCCGCGAGCTTCGCCGCGGCCAATGCTTCCGGGCTCGGCCCAAAGCCGTGGAAGCTGGCGACGCGCAGCGGTTCCAGTTTGACAATGCGGACGGCGAGATCGTTCACGGTGACATCTCCTTGTCGTGCCGTGTTTCAGGCAGCTCGGGTATCGATTCACATCGGTGATCACTGAAGACCATGGTCTCATGCGCGTATTATGCGGTCGATTCCCTGACATCCAGTGTCGGGATTCCGAGCAATGCGGCACGATCGACGCCGGGCCTGGCCCGTTCGTCGGCGGCGATCCGGCCGGTGCTGTAGAGCATCTCATGCGCGCCGATCGCCTTCTGTCGCTCCTCATGCTTCTCCAGGCCCGTGGTTCGATGACCGCGGCGAAGTTGGCGCAGGAGCTGGAAGTCTCCGAGCGAACCATCTACCGTGACATCGATGCGCTCAGTTCCGCCGGGGTGCCGGTCTACGGCGAGGCCGGCCCAGGC
>CAYRFV010000015.1:0-15927 GCA_964423545.1 uncultured Anaerolineales bacterium
TCTGGCCGCTACAGACCCAGCAGGCCGCATGTGTCCCCAGCACGTGACGGTCTCCCCCGTGAATTCAGCATCCTGACCCGGTAGAGGTATAATCGAAGGTGATTCCGCTCGATGCGCCATGCCGAGGTGACGATGTCGACAGATGCGTCCATGATCGAGTACTACCCCACCATCAAGGAGCTGCCGGAAGGAGAACGGCCGCGCGAGCGGCTGGAGCACTTCGGTGCAGGTGCGCTGAGCTCAGCTGAGCTGCTCGCCATCATTTTGCGCGTGGGCACGAAGGACGAAAACGTCATTCGCCTGGCGCAGCGCCTGCTGACGACCTACGGCGGACTGGCCGGGCTCGCCCAGGCGCCATTCAGCGACCTGGTGTCGATCAAGGGGTTGGGGCAGGCGAAGGCCACGCAACTCAAGGCCGCCTTCGAGCTGGGTCGACGTCTGTTGGTCGCCGCGCCCCATGAGCGCCCGACCGTCAAATCGCCGGCAGACGCGGCCAACCTGCTGATGCTCGAAATGGGTGTATTGGAGCAGGAACATCTCAGGGCGGTGATTCTCGACACGAAGAACCACGTGCTGAAGGTGCACACCGTCTATATCGGTTCGCTGAACACGGCAGTCGTGCGCGTGGGGGAGCTCTTCCGCGAGGCGATCCGGCTGAACGCCGCCGCCGTCATCATTGCACACAACCACCCCAGCGGCGACCCTACGCCGTCGGCCGAGGATGTCCACGTCACGCGCCAGATCGTCGAAGCCGGCAAGCTGCTCAACATCGATGTCCTCGATCATCTGGTCATCTGCCAGGCGCGCTGGGTGAGCCTCAAGGAGCGCGGGCTGGGGTTCTGACGCCGCCGGCGTCCAACCTGGCAGGGTATCCCGGCGCAAGGACCTCCAGCAGCCGCACCGGGATGCCGTTGGCCAGCGCGATCTGCGCATAGATCGCTGCGCTGGCTTTCGGCGTCCGGGCGCCCGTCTCCAAATCCAGGCTGAACAGGCCGAACTTCAGTCCCCACGCCTCCACCCACTCGAAGTTGTCCACCAGCGTCCAATGATAATAGCCACGCACGTCGGCGCCCTCTTGGACGGCGCGCCAGGCTTCGGCCAGGTGCGTCGCAATGAACCGGCTGCGCACGGCATCATCGTCGCCGGGCACCCCGTTCTCAGTGATGTAGATCGGCTTGCCGTAGCGCGCCAGAGTCTTGAGCGCCAGGTAGAGGCCGAAGGGATCGACGATCCCGTAGGGAGCGCCTGTGGAGTCGAAGTCGCTGAACTCGGCGAGCGGGTCGAAGTACGTGCGCGCGAACAGATTGCCGGGCTGCGTAGGGTCGAAGGTAGTCAGGATGGTTGTGTAGTAGTTCAGGCCAATGTAGTCGCTCGTATCGATCAGGTGCGTGGCGGTTTCACCCAGGCCAACCAACGGGGTGAGCTTGCCCGACGTGATGGCAGCCAACGTCGAGCCATTCCCAAACTGGTTCATCATGGCAGCAGCGCGGCGGTCAGAGGCGCTGGCGGGGTTAGCGGGCAGATGCACGCGCATATGATGCGCCAGTCCTGCTCGCGCGTTGTTTTGCAGCCGGTGGATTGTGCGATAGGCGCGGCCGTGCGCCAGCAACATGCGGCGCAGCACGCCCGTGGCGCGCCGCAGGCTCCTGACGCCCGGCGGGAAACGGCCGTCCAGATAGCCGCCCAAGGCATAGACGAGCGGTTCATTGATCGTGCACCACAGCGTCGCCTGGTCGCCCAGGGCCTCCACCACCCGCCCGGCAAAACGGCTGAAGTAGTCTTCCACCCGAGGGTTTTCCCACCCGCCGAGCTCAGCCAACCAGAGCGGATCGGTGAAGTGATGGAGCGTCACCATCGGCTCCAAGCCGCGCTGGCGCAGCAGGCTCAGCATGTCGGCGTACTGGCGCAACGCGGGAGCGTCGAAGACGCCCGGCTCCGGTTCGATACGGCTCCATTCCACGGAAAGCCGCACGCTGTTAAGTCCGAGCGCGGCTGCGCGGTCGAAATCGGCGGCAGCCGTGTCGAGATCCCACCAATCGGTGGCTCTGCCGGCGCGCTGGCCCTGGTGGATGCGCCCCGGCTGCTGCTCCCAAGCGGCCCACTGGTTGTTGTGGTTCTGCCCCTCGTTCTGATGAGCAGCCGTCGCCACGCCCCAGAGAAAGCCCGAGGGCATACGGAGGATGGCAGAGTCGCCGTTCATTGATTCGCCTCCAGCGACGCCTCATCGGCCAGGGGTGTTTCAGGCGCTGCACGATACGCCACGAGCTCGACACCCGCCTCGTGGAGGAAACGCACGGCGTTCTGGTCCGGATAGTGACCCGCGTAGATCACTCGCTGCAGACCTGCGTTGATGATCATCTTCGCACAGGTAATGCACGGCTGATGCGTGACATAAATCGTTCCGCCCGCCACGCTGACACCGTGCAGCGCCGCCTGGATGATGGCGTTTTGCTCCGCATGCAAGGTGCGCACACAGTGCCCGTCCACCATCAGATGGCCGATCTCGTCGCAGTGCGGCAGCCCGGAAGGGGAGCCGTTGTAGCCGGTCGTCAAGATGCGCTTGTCCTTGACGATCACTGCGCCCACGCGCGCCCGATCGCAGGTGCTGCGCTTCGCCACCTGGAAGGTGATGTCCATGAAGTAGTCGTCCCAAGACGGACGCGAATGCGGCATTGTCAGTCACCTCACTGGTTGCGGCCAATGGCCGCGGGCGTCATCCGGTGCCGAACTGCCGATCACCGGCATCGCCGAGGCCTGGCACGATGTAGCCGATCTCGTTCAGCCGCTCGTCCACTGCGGCCAGGTGAATCGGGACGTCAGGGTGGGCTTCATGGAGCCTGGCGATGCCTTCCGGCGCGCCGATGATGCCGACGTACTTGACGCGTTGCGCGCCCCACTTCTTGAGGATATCGACCGTCGCGACAGCGGTGCCGCCGGTTGCCAGCATCGGATCGAGAATGAGGCACACCTGGACGGTGGGCGCTACGGGCAGCTTGTTGTAGTATTGCACGGGCCGCAAGGTGCGTTCGTCGCGAAACAGCCCGATGTGCCAGACCTCGGCGCCAGGCATCATCTCCCAGATACCTTCGACCATGCCCAACCCGGCGCGCAGCACCGGCACCAGGCCGATGGTCTCGGTGAGTTCGCTGCAGGACGCCTTTCCCATGGGCGTCTCGACCGCCAGGGGTTTCAGACCCAGATCGGAGGTCGCCTCGTAGGCGAGCAAGATCGAGATCTCTCGCACCAGTTCGCGAAACTTCTTGGGCTCGGTGTGCCTGTTGCGCAGAATGGCGAGCTTGTGTCGGATCAGAGGATGTCCAGAGACAAAGAGGTTGTTAGCCGGCATTGCTGTTTTCCTCCCTGCAAGAGATGGACGTGAAAAGCGGGCCGGATCGCCCTGCGAAGTCGATCTAGCCCGCTTGCGCACTCTCGTCGCCCATCCGAGAAGCGCTATGTGCTCGGCGCCTGCTCCTTGCACCTCCGCCCGCGAATGGCAGAGTGCATCGCGGACCGATGCTTACTGAATTTCCTGGGCGAGCTTCGCCATCTGCCCGCGCTTAATCAGCTTCTCAACCTCGGCCTGGCATTGCACGCAGAGGGTGGCATCGGGCCGCACATCGAGGCGCTCGGTGGGTATCTCCTTGCCGCAACGCTCACATGAGCCGTACTTGCCTTTTTCGATCAGGCGCAGCGCCGCCTCAACATCTTCCCTCTTGCGCTCCAGCTGGCTGACCAAAGCGACGTTCTTCTCACGCTCGATCAGGTCCGGATCTCCCTCATCGGCATCAACATCCACTTCGGTCTTCAGAGCCTCGCGCAGATGCTCCAATTCCCCTGTAAGTCGAGCGCGCTCCTCCAGCAGTTTGCGTCGCTCCCTGACAATGATCTGCTCCCGGGTCGCCATCTCATCCGCTCCTATCCCGCCATACACGTGAGCCAAGCCCGTCTGGCCCATCGGGTTATTATCGTCTTATCGAGATCGGCCATTTATACCACGGTTTCTGCGACAAGTCAACCGAACGGCAACGCGGGCATGCCTTACCAAGCCGAAGCAATTCATGCAAGACCCGCCATATCGAACAGTGACGACACGAGCCGCCGATATGATCCCATTTCCGGGAATGATCTCCCTGTTGGTATAATCACCGCGGCGCGTGATGATGGTTGCCCGCTCACAGATTCGCCACTTCACAGGATCCTATGCCTGAACGCACCCTATCGCCACAGAGCCGACCCGAAGAGGTCGTGGTGGACGCCGCGTTGCGCCCCCGCACGCTGGCTGAAATGCTCGGCCAGGACCGGCTGCGTGAGAATCTCAGCATCTTGATCCAGGCCGCACGCGCGCGCGGTGAGCCGCTGGATCATGTGTTGTTCTACGGACCGCCCGGTCTCGGCAAGACAACATTGGCGCACGTCTTGAGCCTCGAAATGGGCGCAGGTCTGAAGGTCACTGCGGGTCCAGCCATCGAACGGGCCGGAGATCTGGCCGCGATCCTCACCAATCTGCGCCAGGGCGATGTGCTGTTCATCGATGAGGTGCACCGTCTGGGCCGCGCGGTGGAAGAGGTCCTCTACCCGGCGATGGAAGACTTTGCACTCGACATCGTCATCGGCAAGGGGCCCAGTGCACGCAATATCCGCCTGAAGCTGCCGCGCTTCACGCTCATTGGCGCGACCACTCGGCTGGCATTGATGACGGCGCCGCTGCGCGCCCGCTTCGGGGCCGTCTATCGCTTCGATTTCTACGAGTTAGCCGCTATGGAGGCAATCGTCCAGCGGGCGTCCGGCCTGCTCAAGGCGCCGATCACGCCGGATGGGGTGCACGAGGTGGCGCGCCGCGGCCGCGGCACCCCGCGCGTGGCGCTGCGATTGCTGCGCCGCGTTCGGGACTATGCGCAGGTCAAAGCGAACGGCACGATCACCGCTGAGCTCGCCCGCGAAGCCCTGCGGCTGCTGGAGATCGACGACCTGGGGCTGGACACCCTCGACAGGCAGGTGCTGGCGCGCATCATTCGTGATTTTCGCGGCGGGCCGGTGGGGCTGGAAACGATTGCGGCGTCCCTTTCCGAGGAGCCGGACACGATCATGGATGTCGTGGAGCCGTACCTCCTGCAACTCGGTTTCCTGGATCGCACCCCGCGCGGTCGGGTGGCGACCCGGCGCGCCTACGAGCATCTCGGCGAGCCCTACCCGGAGACAGCTGAGCAACCCGGCTTGTTCGAGACGTAAGGCGAGTGAGGCGGACCATGAAGCGCGGCGCGGGAGGGTTCGCGCCCTAACGAATCGGCATGGAGGGGTCGCCGAGCAGGTTATATGTCAACAGGATCTCATTGGTGCCGCCCGGCGAACCAACCAGGTGCGATTGTGCGCCGAGCAGCGCATCACCGATTGTCTTGACGTCTGGAGTGGAAAGCATCTTGGCCAGGCCGTCGGCCAACACGGACTGCTGATCGAGCGTGGAAGCGCTGGTTGGCGCGATGACAGCCGCGGCACCGCCATTCGGAGCACGCAAGAGCGCCTCGCCGAGTGAGGCCGTGGTGGGATGTTGGAAGAACCCGCTCAGGCAGGTCAACGTCAACACCAGCGGCAGCCTGTCTTTGTTTGCCAATCTGGTCACCTCCTCCACGGTGAGTATCTTCTCCTGGGCCCAGAGACTCAGGCTGCCGTGCCCCAGGTACGAGATCAACCCGGCGCCCTCTGCGAATGCACGCTGCAGTGCTGCGTGCGCGGCCCCCTCCTTGTCGACCGTCACCACCTGGGAGTCATAACCCGCCAATCCGCCTGCCAGGGTCTTAGCTCGCTCGACAAAACCGGCCTCATCGTTGTCCGCCACCAGGAACGCCTGCCGACGCCACGACGCCGACGCGTCGCCCTTCTCATGAGCCTGCAGCTTGGCGACCATCGCCGCCATCTGGCCCGCGTTCTGGGCAGGAAGCCGGCCCACAGCCAACGCCGGACGCGCACTCGGCCGCCCATAAGGATTGAGCCCGACGCCATCCGGCAGAGCGAACCAAACATCCGAGGCGGTCCATCCCGTCACATCCGTTGCGACCAACGCAGTCGGCACCACGTCGATTTCGACGCTCTTGTCGCCAGCCTTGAGGTAACCGCGCGGGTCGTAACTTGCATCTCCGGCCAGCAACAGATAGCGCGGTGCGGGCGCCGCCCACCGCTCGATGGCCTGTCGCACCAGATCACGGATGGCAAACGGGGAGGCTCGACCGTAGCTGAATGCGTCGTAGACCTCCTGGAGTTCAACTACCGCGACGCGCAGACCCTGTGCCTGGCGCGCTTTGACCAGAGGCTCCAGAGCGTCGCGGAACTGCGGCGCAGTCACCACGATCAAGTCGGCGCCGCCGGGCCAGTTGCGCAGACGCCCGGCCTCCAGTCCGTCCGGATCGGGCGCGGCAGTGATCGCGGCAGGCCGGCGCAGACCCTCGCGCATCACGAGGAGATAGCGCCTGAGTGCACCACTGCTGGTCGCTCCGAAACGCAGAGCGCCGTTCTCGACCGTGAAATCCTGGAGGGCCACGGGATGCGCCGGATCGGTGACATCCCACAGAGCCACCGGCGGCTCAGCGATGCGCACCTCATACCCAGGCGCCTGCCCCTGGAAGGCGATTTCGGGGGCGTCAGCGACCAGCTCACGATCGTAACTGATTTCCACCCAGTCCAGGAACACCAAGTCGGCGGGTGCGCCGGTGTCTCCCGGCGCGCGAATGGTGAGCTGGTTGTCGCCGGGTCGTACGATTCCGGCCGGAACTGTCGCCGTGATGCTGTGCCCTTCGGGACCATCCCAGGCCGCTTCGGCAACCTGGACGCTGTTCAGCGACAGCACCCAACGGTGGTCGGGGTTCACCGGCGCAGAAGAATTGCCCCAGACCTGCACGCGCAGCGTTGCCTGGCCCGGGGTGGCATGCGGAAGGTTCAGGGTGATCGTCGCTTCGCCGGGGGCGAAGACCGTTCGCCACATCCAGCGATCATCGCCCGGGCCAGCCTTCGGCACCCACTGCCGTTGCTCCTCGGCGCGCACCGTGGACGACACTATGGCAACCGCGGCCACATCCTGGGCTGCTCCGGCCGGCCGGACCGCGATCGTGGCGGTGAGCGGAGCTGCCCGCTGCACGGACCGACTCAGCCAATAGATGTTCGGCGCGGTGTACGCCTCCGGACCGAGCGCCTGCCCGTAGAAACGCAGCACGCGCTTGCTGCCCTCACCCGCGACCTCAAATGAGACCGGTTGCCCGCCGGTGGTCAAGCTCAGCACGCGAGGGTCGACCTTCGTCAAATCGAACCCCGCTTCACGCAGGTCCGCCGCCGACGCCTCATAGAGGCCGTCCGCCAGGATCACCATCCTGACTGCCGATGCGGCATCGCCGGGCACGGACTTCTCGCCGGAACGACAGCCGGCCAACACCAGGAGCAGCATCAGGCTGAGTATCAGGCCCAGATGGATACGCGCTGCCGAGAGCTGCTCCAAGGGACGGCGTGCCACACCGGAGAACAGATGGGCCATCGGATCAGGGCCTGCGGCGGCGCCAGATCACAAGCGCTGCACCGCCCAGCACGCCTGCCAGAAGAACTGCGCCGCCGCCAACGGCCAATACCCAGCCTCCATTGCGCCCGGCCGCGCTCGGTGACGCGGCCGGTGTGGCTGTCCGGCCCGGCGCGCTGCGCACGATAGGCTCCCCAGTCACTCTGGCCACGAAGACCGCTGGCGAGGGGGTCTGCGTAGGGGTGCGCACCGCACCGAGGGTCGGTGCAACCGTCGCTGAGCGGGTGGGCGTCCTGGTCGCCGTGCTGGCGACGGGTGGTGCGGCGGCTACCGGCTGAGTCGCAACCGGAGATGCGACGGGCGGAACCGCGCCGGGCTGCCCGGTTGGGGTCGCCAACTGCGGCGATCGGATCGGAGTCACGGTCGGCGCACCCAGGATGCGGGTCGGCGTCGACTGACCGGGAGCTGCGGTGCTGGTCCGGGTCGGCGTACTCACAGGAGTCGCTGTGTTCTGGAACCGCCGCGTCGCGGTGGGCGCGTCGGTCGGCGGGTCGGTGGCGGTTGGCCAGGGTGCGCTCGTGGGCAACGGCGTCCGGGTCCGCGTGGGAGTGGGTGTAGCCGAACGGGTGGGTGTGGGCGTGACCGAGCCGGTCGGTGTCGCCGTAGCCTGGCCGGTGGCGGTGGCTGATGGCGTCGGCGTCGCAGTGCCCAGGCTCGCGCTGCAAATGGAGTTCTGCAGCTTCGTCCCTACGCCCCCGCTATCAATCTCTTCCAGGATATAGTAATAAATGACGCCGGCCCTCACATCAGCGTCGGTGAACGTGTAGGTGTCCCCGTCTGCCGGGCCGCCTCTTGCCGGTTGGGGGGCGCCGCGCGCAGTCCATGGTGGTCCGGCAGCACCCTCCGCCCGGTAGATCTGAAAGGCGACGACGTCCACTTCGGTCTCCGTCACCCATTTGACCAGGATCGTTCCATTGGGCTGACCCGTCGCCGTCATGTAAAGCAGACCGACAGAGGCGCGCGCCGCGAAAGGCTGCGCTGCGGACACCAGCACCACGAGGCTGACCAGCTCCAGGGCGTATCGGTGAAACCGGTTCGGTTGCGGAAGCACGATTGACACCCTCACTCAAAGAGGAAGGCCAGGCTCAGAGTCAGCTCGCTCTCAAAAGAAGTGGCAGACGGATGGCATGGGGGACGGTGGCGCTCCTGATCCAATCCAGCCGTTTCACACTTGTGCCTTGAACGTAGCGCTCCTCGAGCAGGTAGTGGTAGGTCTTGCCTTCGACAACGTCGTGGTCAACGAAGGCGTAGCTCGCCCCTGCGGCGCCGCTGCCTTGCGCCGGCAACGTCGCGATGTCCGTGTTCCACGGCCCCGTCTCCGCCTCAGCCCGGTACAAGGTGAATGCCACCGTGTCCGGCTCCGTTGCCGTCTCCCACTCAACACGGATCCTGCCGTTCGTCTGCGCATTGGCCCGGACGCTGAGCAGCGTCGCGGGCTGCGGCATCTCCTGCCGGGGCGCTCGCAGCGCCGGATCACCGAACAGCATCTCTGTGGCGATCAGATAGTCGGCTCCGCCTTGCGCCTTATAGCGATGCTTGGCCACACGCAGCGCTTCGCCCATCTCAACGATGCGCTCCTTGAACATCAGATCCAGCAGAATCGTGCGGAACTGATGTTGATCACTGGTGAGACCAAGACCGGAAGGAGAAATCGCAGCGATCGAGCCACCTCCCGCTTTGCGATGCATCACCTCGGCCAGGGCATCGCGGCCCGAGGGGTGAACGAAGTAGCCATCCAGGCAGTTGAAGGTCATCACAAGCGGCAACTGAGCCGTGTTCGTCAGGCTGCTCACATTGCTGATGTGCCACATCATGTCGCTCGACCAGACAGTCGGGCCACCGTGGCCGCTGTATTGAATCATGAACGCGCCGGCATTGATGGCGCTGGCAATGGCGGTCCGGGCGCTGGCGGCATTGGGCACCGTAATGTCCAGGTAGATGCGCTGAGACTGCATATCGCTGGGGGTGTTGAACAGGATCACACTGTCGGAGAGGACGGGAAAGTCGCCGGCATTCGGATCGGTGCGGTCGGCAACGAAAATCGCGCGCTTCTGCCAGGATGCCAGGCGAAGGCCCTGATCATAGGCTCTGATCTTGTTGACGACTGTGTTCGCCTCTTCCAGGCTCCCCACTGCGATGCGGCCGACGGCGATATCGGGCAGCTTGTCCCCGTTGAGATCGCCATACAGCGTGTCCGACGGGACCTCGCCCTGCCACGGATCGGCCCAGGCCAGGTAGGGCGGTATGAAGATCGGCATTGGCAGGTAGCGCACATCCGGGTAGCCCTTGAAGTTCCAATGCCCATCGCCGAACAGGGTCAAGTAGCGAGGCCCCGGCTGCGTCCAATGCAATTGGGCCCAGGCCAGCATGGCGGGCACAGCCTTGGGATGATAGATGCCATCGTTGAACTCATCGACAACGTCCTGTAAATCGACCACCAGGGCTCGCCGGCCATTCAGGCGATGCCACTCGGCCAGTGATTCGGCAGCGGAGCGCAGATCAGCGTGCGTGACGATGACTGCGTCAGCGCCGCCAGCAGGATCGCGCAGGACGGTCGGCAGCCGGGTGCGCACGGAAGCCGGCGCCCTGAAAGCCGCCTCTTCCTGCAGCCAGAAGTGCGCGCCAGCGGCCGGATCGGCTCGAAAACGCAGTTCCACCCCCCCAGGCTGCCCTTGTGCGCTGGCGCCGGTCAGACGCCTCGGCAGAAGCGGGTCAGAGACATCCCAGATGGCGGTGGTTGGGGTGGTCCACCCCTGGCTCAGGAATTCTTGTACGCCCGCGGTCTCAGCCAGGAAGTCGAGCTGTCCCTGCCAGGCCTGAAACAGGCGCCGGTAGTCCACTTCCCAGTAGTTGACGTAAATCCAGTCCGTGGTCGCGCCGTCAGGGCTCAGGCCGTGCCAGGGATCACCGTCCAGCGAGGCCATCCCATCATCCTCGGGCAACGGGATGGGCCATGCAGCCGGCTCCGCTGCTCCCGATGCGGCCGGTTGGTTCAAAGCACCCACCGTGACGGTATTCACCCCGCTGGCCAACAGCCCCACCGGCACAGTCATGGTAAACACTCTGCGCTGCTTCCAATCCCACGTCTGGGTGATGAGGTGCGTGTCGTTCAGTGCGATGGTGGTGATGTGTCCGGCAACGTCGGAGCGGCTGATCTCCTCCAGGCGCAGCGTAGCCGTGAAGCCCGCCGCCGGATGCGGCACTGTATAGGGGAGGGTGCGAGTGACGTTCGCCCCTGCACCGAGCGGCTGCATGTAGTCCCAGAACCATGTGTCTTGCGTATCCAGGCAAAGACAGTGCAGCGTCCACCAGGTGTTGTTCTGCTCGGCGTGAAGGGTGGTCTGAAAGCTCACGGGAGGCGTCAGGTCGCCTTGGGGCGCGGCATCGACCTCCAGGATGCGCGGGCCGGCAGCGCCACCGATGTCGAGCCAATACACGCGTTCATCGGTGTACTTCTGATCCATCTCGGGCCCGCGGAAACGTTGGCCGAAAAACTGAATCTCATCACCCGCGTCGAAGCTGCCGTCCAGCTCACCGATCACTCGAATCGCCACCGGCTGGCCGAGCGAGCTCAGGGCAAAGGTGCGCGGATCGATCGCGGCAACATCGATGCCGGCAGCGGCCAGGCTGGCGGGCGTAATGCGTGTGATGCCGTCGACGGTGACACCGATGCGCACGCGCGCCACCAGCGAAGCAGCACGGCTGGGGTAAGCCTGGGGCAGAAGCCAGGCTGCCAGGATAAGGAACACCACGAAGAAAGTCGCCGCACGTCTCATCTCACCCGATCTCTCCATGACTCATTCATGCTGCACCAACACCAATCACTGACGCCCAATACCGGCGAGCAGCCGCCACATCAGTCTACGATCATGCTCATTTCTTTCAGGGAATGCACAAAGAGTATAACGGATATGAGCGGCGCCGCCAAATCGCCTGACCGCGAGATCAGTGGGTCGCCAGGGATTGAGGCGGCACGTCCCCGGTGCGCTATGGGAACGAGGGGGCCCCCGGCACGGAAGGCAGATAGACCTTGCCGGTGGCGTTGAGGTCGATCTTCCACAGCCGGGCGTCTGCGCCGCGATCCGCCACGATGATCCAGTTCCTGGCCGGCCAGTAGGCGATGGTGGTCAGGGCGCGATCCGTAGCCACCACGGTCTCCCAGGCAGCCAGGTCACGAGTGCGCACAACGCGTCCGTCATCGGTGATTACGTAGAGATAGCCCAGCCGGTCGCTCACCAGATAGTTGAAAGCGACTTCAGGTATGCTGAAGTCCGGCAACGCATAGGCTTGGATGCGCCCTGCGCGATCCACGGCCAGCAGACCGCGCTGATCCAGGGTCAGCGCCAACAGCCGATCCTGAAACGCCACCAGCCGGACGCGGCAAGCCGTGGCTGGAACAGCGAGCCGCTGCCACGTGGCGCCGCCGTCGCTGCTCTCCGCCAACCCGCACGGCGCAAGATAGGCATCGTTCCAGGTGATGTACAGCTTGTCGTGCAGGCCGATCAGGTCGTAAGTCCGGTAGTTGCCGACGCCGCGGCTCTTGTCGGCCACCAGTGACCAGCTCGCACAGTCGTCTGTGCTCCGATACACCGCGCCGGTCCATGTGAGTTGGTCACCCAGGTGTGCGCCAACCACAGCGTAGAGCTCGCGTGTGACCTTGTCGGACCAGATCGCCCAGGTGTGCAGTACGTTCGGCAGATTCCGATACTTGATGACAGGACCGGGCGGAGCATAGACATACACATTGCCCGCTTCCCACCCATCGGGGCAACAGGGATCGTCACCCGGGATGTAGAGCGTGTCGGTGGCCACCGTCATGGCGAGGATGCCCTGCTCGGTGGGCGAGTAAATGGCTGTGATCGTTATCCCGTCGTAGGCGCTGAGCAGGGCGCCGTCCTCTTGGGCTGGTCGCGACGTGCTGTGGCCGATCAGCAGTGTATCGGTCATCGGCGTGATGGCGTAAGCGCCGAAATAGTTGGCCTCGGCCGCATACCCTGTATACCGCTGATACCACGCTGCATAATCCATGCCGGGAATGAGTTCCTCGATGCGGCTTTGCGTGTTTGCCGCGATCGACGCGGCGTGGCTGGCCGGCGTGACGGCATCGGACCGAACGAGAACGCCGAAGGCGCCGAGACCACTCAGCGCCACGACTGCGGCCACGAGGCCGCGCACGTGCTGCCAGGACAGCACCCTCGAGACGCGGGATGCGCCTGAAGCGCCTTCTCGCCCGATTCGGTCTCCAGCCGAGACGCAGCAGGAATCCTTGCGGCTGCTGTCAATCCGTGTGCGCATCTGACGGAGCCAGCAGGCAATCAAGAAGAAGTGGCCGCAACGCTTCCCGCAGATCGCCGCCCGCCACCAGCGCATGGACTGCGTTCATGTGCGGATACATGGGCGCGTCCTGCGCCAGAAACGGCGCTCGCGAGCGGATCAGATCATAGGCGAGCTGCGTGCCGCGTCCCAGCCTGGCGTGGGGCATCGCCGCACGGCGGAAATCGATTCCCTGCGCAGCGGCCAGCAGCTCGATCGCGAGAATCATCTCCACGTTGCGGATGATCTGCCGCGCCTGGCGTCCGGCGGTCGGCCCATTGGAGACGTGGTCTTCCCAATTGGCCGAAGTCGGGATCGTGTCGGCGCTGGCCGGGTGGACCAGGGCCTTGTTTTCAGAGGCCAGTGCGGCGGCGGTGTACTGGGTCAACATGAAGCCGGAGTTGAGGCCGCCGGTCTGCGTCAGAAAGTCGGGAAGCGTATGACGGTTGCTGGTGCCGTCCGTGAGGCGCGTCAGGCGACGCTCCGAGATATTGCCCAACTCCGTCATGCCGAGGCCCAGGTAGTCGAATGCGATGGCAAGCGGCTCGCCGTGGAAGTTCCCGCCGCTGATGGCAATAGGCCGCTCCCCCTCCCAGAAGATGAGTGGATTGTCAGTGGCGCTGTTGAGCTCGATCTCGACCACCCACCGCGCGTACTTGATGGCATCGTGGCACGCGCCGTGCACCTGGGGGATGCAGCGCAACGTATATGCGTCCTGAGGGTCGAGATCGGCGGCAGGGCGAACGAAGGTGGAGCCCTCGAGCAGGCGACGCAAGCACGCCGCGCAATCCATCTGCCGGGGATGCGGGCGAACTGTGTGCAGGCGCTCATCGAATGCCCAGAGCGTGCCGTGCAGCGCCTCCAGGCTGAGCGCACCGGCGATGTCGGCCACGGTCGCGGCGTTCTCTGCTTCGATCACAGCCAGGCAACCCAGAGCCGCCATCAGCGCCGTGCCGTTGGTCAGCGCCAACCCTTCTTTTGCGGCCAGCTCCACCGGGGCGAGACCGGCCTGCGCCAGCGCGTCCGCACCGGCCATCTGCGTGCCGCCGAACTCGGCCTCCCCCAGACCGATCATGACCAACGCCATATGTGCAAGCGGCGCCAGATCGCCGGACGCACCCAATGAGCCCTGGAGCGGGATGATCGGATGCACCCCGCGCTCGATCATGTGAAGCAGCAGGCGCAACACCTCCGGCCGGATGCCCGAATGACCTTTCGCGAGCGCGTTGGCACGGATCAGCATCATCGCGCGCACAACCGCCGTCGGGAACGGCCCGCCGACGCCCACCGCATGGCTCATGAGGATGTTGCGCTGGAGCTCACGCGTCTGGTCTGGCGGAATCAGCCGGTCCTTGAACGCCCCGAATCCGGTTGTGATGCCGTAGACAATGCGGCCCTCAGCCACGAACTGCTCGACGGCCTGGCGAGCACGCACCACCCGCGCCTCAGCTTCACCGCTCAGGGTGATCAGCACTGCACCGGGATCGGCGTAGGCAACGCGGACGACCTCTTCGATCGTGAGATGCTCGCCGTCGAGGACCAAGGCAGCAGATGAGTCAGCCGCAGACTGCAACCTCATCGCATCACCACACCTCGGAGCATCGGCGCTGGCTGGCAAGCACCCGGCTTCTAGCCCGAGACCAGAGCCAACGCGCGCCCGATCATGTCGCGAGTAGCCGGGCTGAGCGGATAGTGCACCAGATCGGCCGGTGTCACCCAACGAACCTCGGCGGCATCATCGCCCGAACGCAGCACGCCGAAGCGATAGTACGCCAGGAAGTCGATGATGGTGAAATGATAGCGTATGCCGCCGCCGGCGTCACGCTCGATCGGCTGGAACAATCCCAGGATCGGGCCAACGTCGATTTCGATGCCGCACTCCTCCTGAACTTCACGACGCACGGCGTCCTCGACCGTCTCTCCGAGCTCCACCAGCCCGCCGGGGATCGCCCAACTGCCCTGTGCGGGCGGTTGGCCGCGGCGCTCCAGCAGCACGCGGCCGCCATCCCACACCACTGCGCCCACGCCGACCAGCGGACGCGAGGGATAGAGCCGGTCGTTGCGCTCTGCGGTCCCGGTGCGATCACCTGCCATCGGCCTGCCATCCTTCGAGGATCGGTGGCAGCGCGGCCAAATCCGCGATCTCGGCGTCAGCCTGCACCGATCCGACCACGGGCGGCCGCGCCAGGACCGTCCGCTCGCCGGCGGCGCTCTGTGCTACGAAGCCCTGATCCTCGGCCAACGACACCAGCACCGTGCGCATGCCCACTCCTTGAGCACCGGCGATATCGTGCGCCAGCGTATCACCGACCATGACTGCCCGCGCAGGATCGACGATACCGATGCTTGCGAGCGCCGACCAGAAGATCTCCGGCCGCGGCTTTCGGATGCCGATTTCGTCGGATACGGTCACCGCGTCGACGTAGGGATGGAAACCGTGGGCGTCGACCCAGCGTCGCACCCAACGCCCACCGATCGTGTTCGAGAGGATGCCGACGCCATACCCTGCGGCCTTCAGCTCGGCCAACAACGCGACAGCGCCTGCGGCCGGCGCGCGCTGACCATCCTCCACAACAAAATAGCGATCGGTGGCCCGGCGAATCAGGTCGGGGGCGGGATCCGGGCAGCCTTGGGAAGCCAGCAACGCAAAGAGCACGTCATCGGCCGAGCGCTCGATCCCATCGCTTTCGGCCTGCTGGATCGAAGAGCGCAGCGCAGCGGCCCAAAGCGAAGCAAAATCATCGGGAAGGCGCAGGCCCGCAGCGCGCAGCTCCGCGCCGATTGCCGCGCCGCCCAGCGCGATGATCACCGGCCATGCAACGCGCGTGATCGACAGCGTACTGCCAAAATCGAAAACAACGCCCTGAATAGGGTGCTGCGGCGTGATCAAGTGCATGATGATCCTGAAACGACCGGGCCTGCAAACTACGCAGCGGAACAAAAAACGCCTCTGCTCGGTGCAGAGGCATCGACCGCTCCCGCGCATCAGCGATTTGCAGCCGGCCACACGGCAGCGCGTACGGCTCAGCCGCGCCGCTCCCGGAAAAAACGCGCGTTGA
>CAYRFV010000015.1:15937-26263 GCA_964423545.1 uncultured Anaerolineales bacterium
ACTCCTGCGGCAACTGCTCTGCCGGGCAGATGGCATCCACTGGACAAACGGATACACAATCACCGCAATCGATGCACGCGTCGGGGTCGACATAGAACCAGGGCCAGACGGCCTCCGGCTGCCCGGCGACGATGCAGGCGACAGGACAGATGTCCGCACATGCGCCATCGCGAATGCATGGATCGAAGATGACATGTGTCATAATGAAATCGCCTCGCCGGGCGCAGACGCTCCACGAGCCCCTGGGACTGCCCCCTCTGCCAACGGCCCCCGCGTTTCTGCGCAGGGGCCTGCCCGACGGCGACAATGGAAGATGAACTCAGTCTTTGGCGGAGTAACCAGGACCGCCTTGGAAGAAGGCGTCGTTCAGCGCAATGCCCGGGGTCAAGTCCACAACTTCGCCCTTCGCCAGAATCTTGGTGCCTTCGAGGTGCACCGCCTTGCCCTGGCTGTCGACACCGTCATAGACCTGGTTGAAGCCGGGGGTGCCGACAGGCTTGTTGATCCGCTGCGGCAGGTCCTTGCCGCGAACATTGATGGAGCCCTTGCCGACATAGTCGCTCGGCACGTCCTCCTCCGGAAAGATAGCTTCCCAGGGGCATTCGGGCACGCACGCACCGCAGTCGATACAGGTGTCGCGATCAATATAGTATAGAGGCCATTCCTCTTCCGGCTTGCCCGGGATGATGCACTCGACCGGGCAGACCTCGGCGCAGCCGCCGTCGCGCAAACAAATCTCTGTGATAATATGGGTCATGGAGCTCCTCCTTGAGGCGTGAGGTAAGAACAGCCTTCGAGCCAGACCTGCGGCAAGAAAGCTGCGGCCCTGATGCGGCGTATTCTACAGGGTGTCGGGGGGTTTGTCAAACCACTATCCGGCTTCAGCAATGGCCCGCAAGCGCTCGGCGTCCACAATCGTGATGCGTTTGCGGCCTATCTCGATCAGGCCCGCTGCCTTCAAATCGTTGAGCACCTGCGTTGCAGTCTCCCGATAGGTGCCGATGGTTTCGGCAAGATCCTGGTGCGTCAGACCTGTGATGCTGTCATCGTCTTGATCGGCGGCGAGGCGCAACAGAAGCGAAGCCAGCCGTGCGGGGATGCCTTTGAACGCCATGTCCTCGAGCCTCGCTTCAGCATCGTTGAGTCGCTTCTGCGTAAGCGCGAGGATGCGCCGCCCGATCATCGGATCGTTGAGCATCAGGCGTTCCAAATCCGCGCGGCTCATCACCATGATGGAGCAGTCTTCCATCGCTTCGGCGAACGCGTTGTGCATCTGCTGACCCAACAGCGCCATCTCCCCAAACAGCGCGCCCGGCCCAAGCGTGGCAATTACGAGCTTCTTGCCTTCAGGCGAAATACGGTAGAGCTGCACGCGACCCTGGCGCAGCAGAAACAAGCGCTCGCCTGGATCCTCGGGGCGGTAGAACACCCGGCCGCGCGGCACGGAAGTAAGCGTGGTGACCAGCTCCAACTCCGCCAGATCGCGGGCTGAAACGTCGCGAAACAGATCTGTATCCGTCAGGTAGACTCGCTTCTCGTCCATGCTCGCCTCGCTATCCAGCATTGCACGCGGCTGCGCACAACGTGTGAGGTGTGGAACACGTCCAGCATTGTATGGCAAACACCAGCAAAAAGCAAAGTCCCGATGGACGCCGAACTCCTGCGCGGATTGTCGGCAGAGCCGCGCTGGGGTATAATCCGAACCATGAATCAGCTTGTCTCGCATCCCGTCCTGCGTCGACTGGATGCGCTGTTGCTTGCTGCGCTGCTCTTTGCGCGCATTCGCATCGACACCTTCGCCGAGGCAGCAGTTCTGCCATTACGACAGAACGATATCGCACGACACCCGTTCCTGGGAACCCTGCTATCTCCCGCGGCGATGAAGCTGCTTGCCGAACAGCAGCTCGTAGATCCGATCGGGCTCCTGCTGATCGTGTTCGCGATCGGCCTGTTCGTGGTCTATCTATTGGTCGACGAGTTCGTAGCGCACGAGCGACCTCGCTATGGGATCAAGTTGGTCCTGATCTGGGCGATCGTGCTTTCGACGGTGTTCGCCCCGAGCCTAAAGCTGGCGCTGCTGCGCCACGACAGTGGGCCAGCCTCCTACAGTCACGACGGCGGCGTCATACAGACGGAAGCCACCATCGAATACCTGCTGAGCGGACGCAATCCCTACGTAGAGAACTACCTCAACACTCCGATGGCAGAGTGGGGTATCAACGAGTTCCGCACGGCGCTCCACCACTATCCCTATCTGCCGTGGACGTTCCTGTTCTCGGCCCTTTTCAAGCTGCTCGCCCTCGGCGTGTTGGGCTGGTACGACCAGCGGTTCGTCTATCTGCTGCTTTTCGCGCTCACTCTGCTGCTGCTGCCGGGTCTGGCACGAACGCCTGTCGCCAGACTCCTGCTGGTGATGATCATCGGGCTCAACCCGATCATGGGAACAGACCTGATCTACGGGCAGAACGATAGCTTCGTGCTGGCGTGGTTGGTGCTCAGCCTGTGGCTGTGGAGCCTGAGCGCACGTGGGCGGCGCGGTCGCGTCTGGGTGTGGGCCGCGGCGGCGGCATTCGGGTTGGCATGCGCCAGCAAGCCAACCGCCTGGTTCCTGATGCCGTTCTATCTGTTGGTGCTGGCAGGCGGCGACCCATCCGACGCGTGGCGGCATCCGGCAGCCTGGATCAAGCGAGCGGCAGCGACGGTATGGCCCGCGTTGGCGGTTCCGGCGCTCATCATCGGGCCGTATCTGCTTTGGGATCCAGCGGCATTGATCGATGATGTCTGGGCCTGGTCCAACGGCGCATCGCCCACAGCCTACCAGATCTGGGGCTGGGGTGCATCCAATCTGGTGTTAGCCTCGGGACTGGTGACGAGCCGCTTCGCCTATTGGCCTTTCTGGCTGCCGCAGCTCCTGTTCGGACTGCCGCTGCTGCTGGCGCTGCTTTGGCGCCAGGCGCGCGAGAACAGCGCCAATCGGGCGCTGTGGAGCTACGCGCTCTTCCTCCTGGTCTTCTTCTTTGTGTCGCGGTTCATGAACGAGAACTACCTGGGGCACCTGCTGGCGGTGATGGCGCTCGGTGCGCTGGTGGAAGTGGGGGCCGCAGATAGGCTGTACGGCCAGGAAGCGGCCTGATGAGGGTGGCGGCCGAAGGGATGCGGGGCGCGCTAAGCCGCGCTCTGGCTGTTCGGTGTCGGTGCGCCCGCGACAGCCAGAGCGAACGAATCACAAAGCTGAGTCGTGCTGAGTGTGCGGGTTGAACTGCGCAAGCACTTCCCGAACATGCGGCAGCTCATCACGCAGCGCCTCGGCGTACTGATGCAGGAAGGCATCGCCGCGCGCCGCCCATTCCGCCGAACGATCGCCCTGCCGGAGGGTGAGCGTCTGCAGCAGCGCCGACAGTGTGGCCCATACCGCCGTCAACGAAGGCCAGAGCCCTACGGCCCTGATGGGCGTGTGCAGCACCAGATCGGCCTCGCGCGCCACCATGTTAGTGAGAGTGCCGGCGACGCCTACGGTCTTCGCGCCCACACTGCGCGCCACACGCAGCATCACTGCCACTGAAGGGGTTTGGTCGGTGATACCGATCCCCACCACCACATCATCCGACCTGAGGGTCACGGAAATCTGCGCCTGGCTCATCATGTCATTGGGTATGACGTACGCGCTGAACCCCATGACCAAGAGCCGGTGGACCGTTGCGGCGGCAAGGGAGGCGCTGATGCTTTGCCCCATCACGAAGATTCGTCGTGCTCCGAGCAGCAGATCCACCACGCTATCGATCACCTCGGGCGACGTCCGCAGGCGGACATACTCCAGGCTGGTGGCATCCTCACTCAATGCCTTCTGGAAGATCGACGCAGATGTGTTGTCGGCTTGCGCAGGCTCATAGGCCGAACGTAAGTCCGCTTTGACGCGTTCCTGCACCTCACCAATCAGCTCCGGGTAGCCCGGATAGCCGAGACGTTGGGCAAATCGCACCACGAGGGTGGTGTCCACTCTGGCGGCGCGACCGACCTCCGCGGCCGTCATGAAGGCGGCGTCGCGGTAGTTGTTCACCACGTAGTCGGCCACCCGCCGGTAGCCCGGCGACAAGTCACTGTAGATTTCCTGGATGCGTTCAGTATACATGCGCGCTCCGTATGAACTGGGTTATGACTGCATCGGCTTGGCGCACACAGCCACACCGGTGATTGCCGTACCCTGACAAGCGTCTGCCTGGGAACTCCATGGCAGACGCGCTGGGGCAAGGTCAACTACGCCAAGCCATTCAGGGCATGCTTGAGCTCCGTGGCACGCTTCGCCAGCATGTCGCCATTCGCTCGGGCGAGGGTCTGTACGATGGCGGTGCAGAGCGCGTACAGGCCCGTGAGGCTAGGCATCGCCCCCTCCGTCTCGCCCGGCGCATAGAGGAGCAAATCGGCGATGCGCGCAGCCTGGCTGCTCAGGCTCGGCGAACAGGCAAGCGTCACCGCGCCTTCGCTGCGGGCGAAACGCAGCGTGGTCGCCACACCCGAGAGCCCCTCAAGCGGCGTGAACCCGACGACAACCTCTTTGCGCGCGAGGCGCGCCAGCGCGCGTGCGCGCTCGTAGAGGTCGCCGCTGACATACGCTGCCGGCAAGCCGGCGTCGCGCAGCATCGACGCGAACGACTCGGCCAATGGCGCAGCATACGATTCACCCGTCACGATAATGCGCGGCGCCACCCGCAGCGCGTCCATGATGGTCTCAAGTGCGTTGAGGGTGTTGTGCGCCAGCGCCTTCTCCAGGCGATTGCGGTCGTCGGCGACCAGCCGCTGCACCCTCGCACCAGGCGTATCATCTTCGGTGGGGGCAACATAGGTCTGGCTCAGCTCGAGCTTGACCTGCTCCTGGATATCCGTGATCAGCTCCGGATACCCCGGATAGCCCAACCGTTGAGCGAAGCGCACCACTGTGGTCGTATCGACATCCACCGCGGTGGCGAGCTCCGCCGCGGTCATGAAAGCCGCCGTGCGGTAATCGCTCAAGATATAGTCGGCGACGCGGCGGTAGCTGCGCGACAGATGGTCGTAGTGCTTCCGGATGTTTTCCCTGAACATAGGTCACCTCATCGAAATCGTGGTTGCAGAAATACCACCATTGTTCTAAGGATGGAAACGCAAGGCCGGCGCTTCAACCGCGGATGGCCCTGCTTCTGCCCATGCCTGGGGCACACTAGGCGATAAGGCAGTCTATGGTGCAAACGTTAAAATCATGTTACAGCATTCTTGCTTGTCTGTCAACTTTTTTTAGTGAGCCGCAAGGCCGAAACCGCCACAGAGTTCGGCATTCTGTGGGCGCCGCACGGCCCCGGACGTCGTTCGCACGGCAGTGCGGATAACGCTTGACAAAAAAGCATACTTTGGGCTATTCTGACGGCACGAGCTCGCAGCCGGACCGGGGAGCTCGGTGAGGGAAACACGTGGGTCGCCACAAGCAACGAGCCGTTGACACCCTGGTCGCGTGCCTGCTGATCGTCGTGCTCGGGTCGAATGCGGCAAGCTGCGCGGCGCCAGCGCGCGTCGAGCGCGCCGGCCGCGCCGACCCAACGGCAGGCGCCGCGGCTGCTCGCGCAGTGCATGCACCCTCAACGCCCACCTTCACACCGAGTCTCGCCGTTACCCCGCGGCCTTCTCTCTCGCCGACCCCAGGCGCGACGCTCACAGCGCCACCGACAGGCACACCGACGGACGCACCCCGGCCAACGGCAACATCCGAGCCCACGGCGACCCCGAGTCGCACCGGTACACCGACCGCCACGGCCGGCCCCACCCCTGACGGATCGACGCGCAAGGCACGCGTACCGATCCTGATGTATCACTACATCTCGGAGCCACCCGTTGGCGCCGACATCTACCGTAAGGACCTCTCGGTCTCGCCGGAACGATTCGAAAGCCACCTGCAGCTCTTGAAAGAGCGCGGCTATCAGACCATCACGTTGGATGATCTGCTCGGCGCCCTGGCTACGGGGAAGCCACTGCCACCCAAGCCGGTCATCCTGACCTTCGATGATGGCTACGCTGACAACTACACGAACGCGTTTCCACTGCTCCAGCGCTATGGCATGACCGGTCACTTCTTCATCATCACCGATTTCGTGAACGCTGGGCGTGCCGGCTATATGACGTGGCCACAGATCGAGGCCATGTCGGCCGCGGGGCAGCGCTTCGGGTCGCATAGCCGCGATCATCCGGACCTAAAGGGCAAGTCGGTGGACTACCTGGTGTGGCAGGCGCTCGGCGGCGTCGAAGCGATCGAGGAACACCTCGGCTATCATCCGCGTTGGATCAGCTATCCGTCAGGCAGCTACGACGCACTCACGCAGGCGGTGTACCAGTCGGCGCACTACTGGGGTGGACTCAGCACCAGACAGGGTGCGACGCATACACTTGAGCGGATCTTCGATCTGGAACGGGTGCGAGTGCGCGGCAGTCACTCGGCGGATGACCTTGCGGCGCTCCTGGAGCTCAACTGGTGACGCGTCACCCTTTTTCGGCGATGGCGATGATGGACGTGCCCCACGGCAGCGCGACGCGGCGCAGCAGGGCCACCTCCAGCTTGCCGACGACGGTGAGGATCGAGTTGACAAGCGGTGACGCCGGCTCCATCTCCACCTGGTAGACGTCCTCGTCGAAGTGGGGCGACGCCAGCCGCGGCTCAGCCCGGCCGCGACGGAACAGGATGAGACCGGCGGCCAACGGAAACACGAAGAAGTTGTTGTAGGAGATGCGCAGCACCCGGAAACCGTGTCGTTCCAGCTTTGTCCGCAGTTCAGGCACGGTGTAGCGGCGCTGGTGCATGTTGATCACGTCATTCTGGCTCCACAAGAACATGAACGCCGGCACCGTCACCAGCAGTTTTCCCCCGGCGCGGCCGGTTGGAGCATCCGGTGCGCGGAGCACCCGCCGGCACTCCGCGAACACCGCGTCTTCGGCCGGCACGTGCTCCACCGTATCCAGCAGGGCCAACAGGTCGAAGGCGCAGTCCTCGAACGGCAGATCATCCGCCGAGCCCCGATACGCCTCCAGCCCTCGCTCCCGCGCGATCTCCAGGGGCTTAGGGTTGCTATCCACGCCGACCACACTCCCGTAGTGGCGCAGGTGATGAGTCATGTTGGCCGCGCCGCAGCCAACGTCCAGCACACGATTGGCCCCTCCTGGCCCGACGTAACGATCGAGGTACGCCAGGATGGCGCGCGTGCGAGTGGCAAACCACCAGTGGCGGTCTTCGTCGAGCACGGTGAGCATAGGGGTCGCGGGCATTGTATTACTCCGGGAAGTCAACCGTTCAACGGGTCGGCTGCCTGCGATGACGTCCGGCGGTCATCCGCCGGACAACACGCTGTGCGCCGCGCCCACGACATCGTCCGGGGCGATGGCGCCCATGCAAGCATGCTCGGCCGGCGACGCCCAAGCCAATCGATTGCAGGGCGCGCAGGGCCAGCGGGAGGCCAGCACAGCATGGCGCGCCGGATCGCCCCACGGTCCGAACCTGGCCGGATCGACCGGGCCGTACAGGTGCACCGTCGGCGTTCCGACGGCTACGGCCAGGTGGAGCGGTCCGGAGTCCGAACCGAGCGCCAGGGCACACCGCGCCAACAGGGCGGCTAACTGGTCGAGGTTCGTCAGGCCTGAAACGTCGAGCGGCGGCTCAGGCAGCGCCGCCGCGATGGCGGCCGTCAACGGCTGTTCGGCGGCGCTGCCGGTGAGCACAATTCGCGCGCGATGGTCGCGGGTCAAAGCTGCGGCCACCTCGGCCCAGGCGCTCACCGGCCACTGCTTGACGGGCGCGCCGGCGCCGGGGTGAATTGCCACCAGCGGACGATCACCATCCGCTTGGTGAGCTTGGAGCCAGTCAACAACCCATGCCTGCGCACTCCCGCTGACTGCGTACCGGAGCGGACCGGCCCGTCCGACCGCGCCCGTCGCGACTGCCGCCACCAACGCCGCGTTCTGCTCTACCTCGTGGCGTCCCGTCTGGTACGGCAGCGCATCGGTGAGAAAAGGCCGCGTCTCCGGCCGATCATAGCCGATGCGGCGCGGGATGCCGGCAGCCGCAGCCAACCACGCGCCCCACCAGTGATCGAAACGCAGCACCACCGCGATGTCGAACTGGTTGCGCAGCTCCCGCGCCATCGCGACCAGCAGCCGATAGGGCGCGACCAGGCTCGTTTTCGGCTGCCGCTCGAAGCCGGGGAAACGACAGATCCGCACCGCGTCCAGATCAGGGTTGCCGACAACCACGGCCCGGCTCCAGGGCCCGACCAACAGCGTGACCCGTGCAGCCGGCAAGGCGGCGCGCAGCAGATGAAATGCGGGCGTTGCAAACAGCAGATCGCCCATGTGATCGGGCCGGATCAATAGCGCCGAGCGCGGCTCGACACTCGCGCGCGGCGTCTTCCGGTAGGTGCGACCGACGATGCGCAGACCGGCAAGGCGCACGCGCGCCAGCAGGCCGGGTGTGGGTGGGACGGGCGGACGCGAAAACGGCGGACGCGGCGCATCCGCACCGGTCGCCCGCAGCGGCTCCGCCGCGGGGGCGATACGGTGCATGCCATCACCCATCATGGGTAGAGCGCCTCCAATCGCGGCACGATCGCATCCCAGCCATAGTGCGCTTCCACAAAAGCGCGCGCCGCCTGACCCAATGCGACGGCGTGTGCGCGGTTGCGGAGCAGATCGATCACCGCCTGGGCGAAGGCGGATGGCTCATCGGCGAAGCGCACTTCGCGGCCATCCACGAAGTCGAACCCGTCGCAGCCCAGGCGGGTTGAGACGATGGCCTGACCCATGCCCATCGCCTCCAGCACTTTGAGCCGCGTGCCGCCACCGATGCGCAGCGGCACGACATAGACGCCGGCTGCCGCAATGTATGGCCGCGTATCGGGGACCCGGCCCGTCAGGGTGACGCCCGGCTGCTCAGCCAGCCGGGCCAGTCGCTCATGAGGTTGCTGCCCGACAACATAGAAGTGAGCGCCGGCAATCTGTGCGCGGATCAGCGGCAGCACGGCCTCGGCAAACCACACTACGGCATCCACATTGGGCCGATAGTCCATCTTGCCGGTGAACACCAGCGCATGCGGCGATGCATCGGCCAGCGGCGCCACGACTCCGGGGCGATAGAATTCGAGATCGACGCCGTTCGGCACGACAGACACGGCCAGGTCGGGCACGATCTGTCTCAGTGCAGCGCGGTCCGCTTCCGAGACAGCAGCGACGCGATTCGCGGTCCTGCAGATCCGTCGTTCATACCTGACAAGCTTCCGCCACTGCACGAACGAGTAGCCCGCTCCGAGCCAACGCCTGGGCTGGCGCACATCGGTCTGAAAAGCGCGCTTCTGCAGCAGATACTCGGCGTTATGGTCGTCGAACACCAGGTGTGGGCGCGGCGGCTTCAGCGCCAGCACGTACGGCGCCATCTCGATCCCCTCAATCTGGATCACGTCATAACGACTTTCGCATAGGAGCTGGGCCATGTGCTGATGCATGGCAGGGCTGTCCAGGCGCAACGCCATGTCAGGCAGCATCCTGAACAACGTGTCGAGGCCGCGGCGCGCCAGGGTGCGCACGGGCGCCGGCTCGCTGACGATCCGGCGACAGCAAGAGCGCAGCAGGTCGGTCTGAGCGAAAGTCGATGGCAAGAATCGGGGCGCCGTCCCCCCATCGATCCCCGGTGCACTTCCTGCGTCCGGCGCCGCCGCGATGAACGTCAACAGATCGATCTCGTGGCGGCGCGCAAGCCCGGCGATCAGGTTATAGTTGCGGATCGTCGTGCCCTGCGAGAGGCCGGTGAGAGCCTGGGGCGGGATGGGCAACTGGGGGGTGAGAATCAGGATACGCGCCATCGGGCTGCCTGCTGATCTGCTGATGATGCCGGAGCGGGCTGTCGGCGACCGGTGATTGTGGCATCGCGACGGAGGCGGTCGCCAGCACACTGCCGGCCTCAAGCCACCTTTCCGACCGCCTTCTGATACACGTCCATCGTCTGTCGAGCTGCCCGCTCCCACGAAAAGGCGCCGGCCCGGCGCAGGCCCTTGGCGCGCAGCTCGTCACGCAGCGCGGTATCGGATAGCACGCGCCAAAGCGCCACGGTAATCTCTTCATCGTTCTCAGGATTGAACAGCAACGCGGCGTCTCCCACCACTTCTGGCAGGCTGGAAACGTTGGAGACGACGACGGGGGTGCCGCAGGCCATCGCTTCCAGCGGCGTCAGACCGAAACCTTCGTAGAAGGCCGGGTGCACCAGGCACCTTGCCGAATTGTAGAGATGATGCAGATCGTGATTGCTCACACGGCCCAGGAAGAAGC
>CAYRFV010000015.1:26273-34069 GCA_964423545.1 uncultured Anaerolineales bacterium
CAATATGGCTTCAAATCGAGCTCATCGACCAGCTTATGAACATTGCCGCTGAGCCAGCCCGGCGCACCTGCCAACACCAGTGCAGGGGTCAGCTTGTATTTCTCACGCAGCCGCCGGTAAGCGCGTAACAGCCCGGGGACGTTCTTGCGCGGCTCGATGGTGCTGACAAACAGGATGAATTCCTCCGGGATATCGAAGAGCGCCTGCACGGACTGCAACGCCACCGCTCTGTCTGTGGGCTGGAACAACGGATCGGCCGCCTCGTAGATCACCGTAATCTTGTCGTTGGGCGCGCCAAGCATCTTGATCAGGTCGGTGCGGGTGCTCTCGGACACGGCGATGATGGCATCGGCGCGGCGCACGGCCCGGTCGATCTGCCCGTAGTAATGGGCGCTGTCCTTGGTGACGAACTGGGGGTAGATCAGAAATGCCAGGTCGTGGATCGTAATCACCAATGGGCCCTTGGCGCGCAATGGCGGGATAAAATCCGGGCTGTGAAAAACATCGACGCCCAACGCATCGACCTTCCACCGCAGAAACCGCTGCTCCAGCCGGTGGTGGCTGGGCGTCAGGGTGCGTGCGACCGTCACGTTGGCAGCCTGGATCAGCGGCTGCTTGTCGCGACGATCCTGCAGCAGTGTGAACCGATGCTCACTGAAGGCATTGGCCAACGCTTGGGTCAAGCGGAGGGTGTATTCACCGATGCCGGCTCGGGTGTAGTGCACCAGGCGCGCGTCGATCCCGATTTGCATTGCCCCTGCCCAATGTGATGGCGAAAAAACGCCCTCCGCACCGGCGATATACGCCACGGGAGGGCCTCAATGACCTATCAGATAAGGAGATAATAGCACAGGGTCGGCGCGGCGTCAAATAGCACCAGCATTCGAGCATTCGCTGCGCTCCCTGGCGCGTGTGCTCCTCTCGCCGCCAGCACCGATTGCGCGGGATCGTTGCGATAGCCGTCGAAACATGGTATAAACTGCGGGACATCGAGCCAGTGGGGGCGACACATGCGTTCATCGATATGGGGTTGGGTGGGCGGCGCCATCGGCGTCGGAGCCGCCATTGCGCTGTACGCGCGCTTTGTCGAGCGAGCTCGCGTGCGGCTGGACCGCTTCACTGTGCCGATTAACAAGGCGGGTCTCCCGGCCGAAGGACTGGTGATCCTGCACCTTTCCGACTTGCATCTGCGGCAGAACGGCGCCATCCAGGCGCGCAAGCTCGCCAGCCTGCGCCGCGCGCTGGCCAACGAGCGATACGACTTAGTGGCATTGACCGGCGACCTGATCCATGACCAGCCGGGGCTGGTCACCGCGCTCCGCTTCCTCAGCGAGCTGCAGCCGCGCTTGGGCGGCTTCAGTTGCCTGGGGAACCATGACTACTGGGAAAGCTCCATGTGGGGCGTCTTCGGCAAGCGCGCCGACGATGCCGGGCCGTGGCGACCAACCGAACTCGCGGCAGCCGCTCGCAAGCTGTGGGCTTTTGTGGGGCAGGTGGTTCACAACGAACGGGTGACGGCTCGCGTTGCCGCCCACGACGTGACAGCCATGAACGCCGGCCTCCAGGCGCTCGGAATCCGGCAGTTGGTGAATGCCGCTGCGCATTTGTGCGGCGACAACGCCGATGTATGGATCGCAGGGGTGGACGATCTGAGCCAGGGGAAGCCGGATCTCTCGGAAATACTAACGGCAGTGCCGCCCGGCGCGCTGCTGCTGCTGTTGGCGCACAACCCGGACATTTGGTTGGAGCCAGGTGTGGCACGAGCCGACCTGGTTCTGTCAGGGCATACCCACGGCGGCCAGGTCCGGCTGCCGGGCCTGGGGGCCATCCACACGCAGGGCACCAGCCTGCCGCGCCGTGAAGCCGCGGGTTGGTTCCGGCGCGACTCGACACTCATGTTCGTCACGCGAGGAGTCGGCGAAAGCCTGCCATTGAGGTTGGGTGCACCACCCCAAGCCGCGCTGATCCGACTGATCCCGGCAGAGCAGGCGCGCGGATAGGCGCGTCTGCTCTGCCGGATGGCGGATCGTCGGTCTACTGCCTCAGGGTCGCCTCCAGGCCGGACAGGAGCTTCTGCTTTTCGGCGGCCGAAAGCCGCGCCTCGGGATGCAAGAGCAGATATTGAGGTGGCGGCATGACGCCTTCATTGATCACCTCAGCGAGCTTCCGAGAACTCCTGGAGTACTCTTGCCAGTTGGAGAAGTTCATTTCATCACGGCCCGTTACGACGTCCCTGTAGATGAGCCAGGATCCGGGCGCTATGCCGGTGTACCAGGGCCAGACCGTCTCGTTGCTGTGGCAGTCGAAACAGGCTTTCTTCGCAATCGCCCGCGTCTCGGCCGAGTTCCACTTCGGCTCCGAGACGACGGGAGGGTTGGTATGGTCCTTGCCGTAAGGCACAAGCTGCATTCCCAGGAAGACTACGACAGCCACAACCACCACGATAACGATGATTTTCTTGAGCATGCTCCCTCCGTTAACTGAACCTTGTCGGCTCGAATCCGCCGGACTCCGCGATTGGTCCGCTCTCGCCAGGGACGACTGAGCCCCAGGGCGCCGTAGGAGTCGTGCGCGATCGATCCCTGCGCTGTTCGCGCTCGATCCTTCACTCCAGGCGCGCCAGATACGCCTTGAAGGCTCTGCCGACGGGCGTGATGGCGCGCGTCTCAGGGTCAAACAGGTTTGAGGTCTGATAGACTTTGTCGGCCGTGCTGAACCAACAGAAGGCCTGCACCAACCGGTATCCGTCCGCCGCATAGCCGAGCACATCATCGCGCGCCGTAAGGAGATAATCGAACGAGTCCTGCATGAACTGGATGACGACCTCGGGCGGAAAGCCGTAGTCTTCGGGCATCAGGATGCTGTATTCCGTCACGATCAACGGCTTGTTGCGCTGCCCGCGCTCGGCCATCCAGCGGCGAAAGGCGACGATCTGCTCCCGAAAGATCTCCATGTCGGCATGATCTTCGATCTCTCGAAGCGTGCCCCTGTCGACATTCATGCCCGGCGGAATGCCCACGCCCCACGAATTCCGTTCCTCGCGCAAAATAAACGCATGGATGTTCCATACATCCACGGGCAGCTCCGCGCCGAACTGGGCCTTGTACGCGGTCAGGATGCGATCGAGATAGGCCAACCGCAACGGCGTCGGTTGGCTGACGCCGCCGATGGCGATCTGCGCGGTTGGATCAGCCCCCTTGATGGTCGAGTGGAGCAAGCCGTACGCAGCCGCATACTGCTCGGGAGTGGCGTTGTCCTGCCACACGACATCTGGCTCGTTGCCGATCAGCCATAGGGCGCCGGGATTCGCCGCCGCAGTGCGCTTGATCTCGTTCGGATCCGGGGTGACTCTGCCACTGGTCGGATGCACCATGCGCACGTATGCCACCTGCGGCCACTGCATGGCGCGCGAGAGGTGCCACCAGTTCAGATACCAGCCTGGAGGCGCGTCACCCCAATCGAAACCATCGATCCCCTGCGGGCCGGCCCCCACGCCCACGCGCGCCCGGTCCGAAGCGGGGGGCCACCAGGCCGCGTCCCCCGACGGAGAGGCAGGCGGACGCGCCGATCCGGGCGTGGAGGCGGGTGTGATGTTCATCGGCGCAGGCGAAAACGCGGCCGGCGTCGAGACCGGCGGCGAGTCCGGCAGGGAAGAAGCTTGCGGCGCCGGGCGCGGGGTTGGAGTCACCGGCGCATTAGCCGGCGCGGCGGGGAGGGCTGAACGCAGACCCGGCTGCGATGGCGCCAAGACCGTGCGCGGAGGCAGTGTGGGCACCAGAGGCTCAGGCGTGGGCGGCTTTCCGCGATCCGCAATGTACCCGACGCCGATGCCCACCGACAACCCGATCGCCACCAGGACAAGGAAGACCACCCATCCCCGCACGCGCATCCCCAACGCCCCCTCAGAGCTCAGTACCCGACCCCGTTCTGACAGACGCCAGCCAGTATATCACAAGGCTAGAGACTGCCCAATCATCCCTGCGTGAAGACGCGCCGCCACGGAGCGCTATTATGACAACACGGGAGCGATCTCTTGACATCCCGACGCGCACTCCGTATAATCCGCTTCAGATCGTGCTTGACCGGCGCTCGTCGTTGACCGCTGATGAGCCTGCCGTTTGCCGCTGCAAATACGTCGCTTTCCCTCCCCACACTCGCAATGCAGCCATTCTGGATGGCATCGGTCGATGAGGTCCTGACAGCGCAAGCGCTCAGCTTGCAGGCAAGAGGAGGAAATGATGGCACAACCGTGGCTGCGCTTCTACGATGAGGGCGTTCCATCGACAATCTCCTATCCACGTATATCGCTGTTTCAGCTTCTTGATGATATGGCGCGCAAGTATCCGAACCGTGTCGCCACCAAGCTGATCCTGCGCTATCTTGGCCCGTTGGCGCTCGGCGGTGAGCTGACCTACGCCCAGCTACTGTCCCAGGTCAACCGCTTCGCTGCGGCGCTCCATTCGCTGGGCGTGCGCCAGGGAGATCGCGTTGCGATCATGGTGCCCAACCTGCCCCAGTTCGTGATCAGCTTCTACGGCGCAGCCAGATTGGGCGCGATCGTCGTCAACACCAACCCGACCTACACCAGCCGGGAAATGGAGTATCAATTCGCGGACGCCGGCGTTGAGACGGTGGTCCTGCTCAGCCCCTACTACCGCAAGCTGCAGGAGATACAGGCCCGCACCGCAGTGAGACGGGCTATTGTCACCGATGTGACCGAGTATGCTACTGCGTTCACGAAAGCGCTGGCGAACCGCAAGCTGCGCCATCAGGGACTGATGGTCGACGTGCCTTCAGGAAATGGCGTCTTTCGCTTCAAGGAGCTGCTGAACGCTCACCCGGAGGCGCCGCCCGCCACCCCTGTCGGCCCCGATGAGACGGCGTTGTTCCAATACACGGGCGGAACCACCGGCATTCCCAAAGCGGCTATGCTGACCCACTTCAACCTCGTGACCAACACGGTGCAGGTGGGTCATTGGCTGAGCAATCTGGAGGAAGGCAACGAGAGGGTCATGGGCGCGATACCCTTCTTCCACGTCTACGGCATGACGGTGGCGATGAGCCTATCCATCCAGTGCGGCGGCAAGTTGATCATTGTACCCAATCCGCGCCCGATTGACGGCGTGATGAAGGCCATCCACAACGAACGGGCGACCGTCTTTCCGGGCGTCCCGGCGATGTACATCGGCATTATCAACCACCCCGACGTACGGAAATATGATCTGCGCTCCGTCAAGGCCTGCATCAGCGGCTCGGCACCGCTTCCGATGGAAGTGCAGGTCAAGTTCGGTGAGATTACGGGCGGACGGCTGGTGGAGGGTTACGGACTGACCGAAGCGGCGCCGGTGACGCATTGCAACCCGATCTATGGCACGCGCAAAGCCGGCTCGATCGGCATTCCCATTCCCGACGTGGCCGCCAAGATCATGGACTACGACACATTGGTCGAGAAGACCCGTGGGGAAGAAGGCGAATTGTGGGTGGCCGGCCCACAGGTCATGAAAGGGTACTGGAACAAGCCGGATGAGACTGCCAAGACCCTCACCGCGGACGGCTGGCTGCGCACCGGCGACATCGCCCGGATCGACGAGGACGGGTACTTCTACATCGTCGACCGCCTCAAGGATCTGATCATCGCCTCCGGCTACAAGGTCATCCCGCGCGAGGTGGAGGAGGTGCTTTTCCTGCATCCCAAGGTGCAGGAAGCGGTTGTCGCGGGCGTGCCCGACCCCTATCGCGGGGAGACGGTCAAGGCATTTGTCGTGCTCAAGGCTGGCGAAACTGCCACGCTTGATGAGATCACCCACTGGTGCGCCGAAAGGCTTGCGCCGTATAAGGTGCCAAAGCAGATCGAGTTCCGCTCGGAATTGCCCAAGACGATGGTCGGCAAAGTGCTGCGCCGCGTGTTGGTCGAAGAAGAACAAGCCAGGCAGACCAGGCCGTGACCCGGCGTCTTGCCATCGGTCGCCTCGTTTGCGACACACTTGCTCCATTCTCCGCCTCATGTTATCCTAAGGCGCGGAATCGAATGGGTACAGGATGTGCACTTGCCGGCAACAGCAGCACCGAGTTTCATGGTGATCGTCAATCCCCACTCCGGCCGCGGAAGCGGCGCTCAAGCCAAGCCGGTGCTGCGCCGCGTGCTGGACGAGGCTGGGGTGCGCTACGATCTGGTTGAGACGCAGGCGCGCGGCGATGCCGCGCGCCTGGCGCGACAGGCCTATCTCGACAATTGGGACATCATCACATCGGTGGGCGGCGACGGAACGGCGCACGAGGTCGTCCAGGGCCTGGTGCAGGCGCTTGAGGCCAGCGGCGCGTGGCGCAACGATCGGCCCGCCGGGCGATTGGGCCTGATTCCGCTCGGCACTGGCAACGACTACGCCTCACGCTTGGGCATTCCGGCGGACGATCCTGAGGCTGCCTGCCGCGCCCTGCTGCGCCAGCAGCGCCGCACGGTGGACTTGGGACGCGTGACCGATGAGAGCGGTCGCACCGAGTACTTTCTGAACCATCTTGGCGCCGGGTTCGAGGCAGCGGCGCTGATCGAAAGTCATCAGATGCAGCGCCTGCGCGGCTTCGTGCTCTACTTGACTGCCGCGCTACGCGTCATCCCCCGCCACAGTCGCGGCTGGGAGATGACCGTCCGATACAACGGCAGCGCCGTGAAGCGGCCGCTCAACCTGGTCTCGGTCGCGAACGGCGGTCGCACCGGGGGTGGATTTAAGATCGCGCCGGATGCCGAACTGGATGATGGGCAGCTCGATCTGGTCATGGGACATACGCCGAATGCGGCCGTGATGCTCTGGCTGCTGCCGCAGGTGCTGCGCGGGACGCATGTGTCGCACGCACAGTACGTCACCGCAGCCCGCACGCCGGAGCTCACCATTGAGGCGCCCCACGGCGTCCCAGTGCACCTGGATGGCGAGCTCTTCCGGACCGATGCCCGACGACTAGAAGTGGTCGTCTTGCCCAGGCGGCTGGAAGTGGCAGCCGCGCCGATCAGCTGAGACGGCGTGTGCGCCGTGTTTCGGCGCCGCTCGATCACTTATGACGATGCATTTCCCGATCACCGGCACCCTCCTCAACACCGTCGCCGTCATCATCGGCGGCTTTGTGGGCGTCGTCTTGGGCAACCGCATGCCTGAGAAGACGCGCCAGACCGTGCTGGACGGTCTTGGGCTGATCACCCTCGTCCTGGGCATCACGATGGCGACGCAGACCCGCAACATCCTGATTCCGCTGTTCAGCGTGTTAATTGGCGGAATCATCGGCGAGGCGTTGGGCATCGAGGACGCCTTGGAGCGGCTCGGTCAATGGTTTGAAGCGCGGTTGGGCGGGCGGCTCGGAGCCGGCGCCGGGATGGCGGGGCGTCCCTCGATCGCCCAAGGCTTCGTCACGGCAAGCCTGGTCTTCTGCGTCGGTCCGCTGACGATCCTCGGCTCGATCCAGGATGGCTTGATGGGCGATTACACGCTGCTGGCGATCAAATCGACGCTGGATGGCTTTGCGGGGATGGCGCTCGCGGCCTCGCTCGGCGCAGGAGTGATCCTGTCCGCGGCCACGGTGTTGGGGTTCCAGGGTGTCATCAGCCTGCTCGCGGTGGTCTCTGGTGCTGCGCTGGGCGGCGTGACGCAGGAAACGCCGTGGGTGATCGAGATGACTGCAACCGGCGGCCTTGTGATTCTGAGCATCGGCCTGATCTTGCTCGATATCAAGCGGGTGCGGACGGCGAATCTGCTCCCGGCCATCTTCGTCGCGCCGGCGATCGTGCTCGTTCTTGCGCGATTCGGCAT
>CAYRFV010000015.1:34079-36218 GCA_964423545.1 uncultured Anaerolineales bacterium
TGACTGCCTGCGGAACACAGGTGCGGCGCCGGTGCTGAAGATGCGGCTGAAGGCCACAAGGCATTGCCTGCTCGCGGCCCGGCAGGAGGGTGCATGACCGATCCTCAGCTCATCGTCTTTGCGGGTCTGCCCGGCACCGGCAAAAGCAGCCTGGCCCGCGCCCTGGCGCGCGAGATGCGGGCGGTGTACCTGGACAAGGACACCATCAAGGATTGCGCCATGCGCCTGATCGGGGAAATGAAGCTGCCCGAGGAGATTCAGATAGCGGCTGCACTATCCCGACTGGCCGGTTCGCTTTCGTATGAACTGCTGGTGGACCAGGCGCGCGACAATCTGACCCTGGGCAACACTGTCGTGGTGGACAGCCCTGCGGCCTATCAATCCTTCCGCGACCGCATCAAGCTGGTCACGCGCGCCACCAGGGCCAACCTGCGGCTGATCGAATGCATCTGCACCGATGAGCGGCTGCTGCGCCAACGCATTGAGCACCGCGGGCAAGACCTGCCCGAATACCGGACGCGCGACTGGCAGACGTATCAGCAGGATCGCAACCGCTTCGAGCGGCTCAACGATCAGCGGTTGATCGTGGACACGGCGGAATCGCAGGCCGTCAATCTGCGCAAGATTCGGGCTTACCTGGAGCAAGGGCGAGCAGCGCCCGGTGCAGACTGATTTTGATCCGAGCATGATCTTGCCTTTCGGCTCCCTTTCGGTTATAATGACGCGGCAGACCGATGAATAGTGGAGCCAAGCGAGGAATCCATGCCTCCTATTCAAGTTGTTTTGTTTGACCTCGGTGGCACACTGCTGCACTACGATCAACCGCCGGCGCACTCGATGGAAGCGCTGAATGCCGCGGCGCTGCGCGCATTCATCGACGCCGCATTGAAGGCAGGCGGCAAGGTCCCTGATCCCGATTTGGCTGTGCGGGCGGTGGGCAGGATGGCGGCTGCGCTGGAGGCCAAAGCCAACCGCACCTACTACGCTAACACGGTCGAGAACATCATCGAGGAGGGCCTGCAGGCGGTGGGTGTTCGCCTGTCCGAAAGAGCCTGGAAGGCCGGGCTGGCCGCGTACTACAGCGCGGTGTCGGCGATCGTGAAGCCGGTCGAAGGCGATCCTCAGGCAGTCTTGGCCAGATTGACCGACCAGGGGCGCGGCCTAGGCCTGGTTTCCAACACGTTTTGGGCGCCCGCCCTGCACGATGCAGACCTCGCTCGTTTCGGTCTGCTGAATTATCTGCCGGTGCGTGTGTACTCGTCGGTCTTTGGGATGGTCAAGCCGCACCCGACCATCTATCGTGAAGCACTGGACCGGCTGGATGTGGCTCCAGCCGAAGCGGTCTTCGTGGGCGACAAGCTGACCGTAGATGTCGCCGGCCCGCAGAAGATCGGCATGCGCGCCATATTGATCGCCTCCCCTTTCCGTGTGGAGGACGATCCCGCTATCGTCCCTGACGCACGCATCCAGACAATCGATGATCTGGCCGGCGTGCTCGAAGCCTGGGACAAAGTCATGGAGATGCCGACTCCCTGACTTCGCGTTTCATCTTCTTCCAGTTCCCCATCTGAGACCTTCTGCCGAACCGATGTCCTCTTGCACCGGAGGGTGCGGCGCGTGAATCGCGCGCCGTCATCTCACCGGGCGTGAGGCGTTCGGGCATTGGCGATGGCTCTAGGGCCGTGAAACGGCGGCGCCGGCTGTGGTCGGGCGCGGCCGGGCTGATCGGGGAGGAAAACCATGAAACGCGCCACCTTAGTCATCGGAGCCTTCTTGCTGCTTGTCACGCTGGAAGCAGCCTTCAGCACCAACCGAGCCGCTGGCTGGCTGACAGATCGGAGCGATGCGCCTGACCCGCCCCACCAGGTGTTCGTGCCCATCGTCTTTGGCCAGCCAGCACCGCCCGCCCCAACGCCCGTCATCACGCACACAGCGACGCCCACGGGGACTGGGACACCCTCACCCACCGAAACAGCGACCGCGACACCGACCAGGACGCCGACGACCACTCCCACTCTCACGGCCAGCCCCACGGCGACGTGCGCGCCCACAGAGCGCGATTGGGATCCTCGCCTCGATCTACGCGGGACAGTCCTGATCCCGGCCCAGGTCGCGCCCGGCCAGGGCTACTGGCGACTC
>CAYRFV010000016.1:0-35891 GCA_964423545.1 uncultured Anaerolineales bacterium
ATCGCATCCTCAAGCTCGCCCGCACCATCGCCGACCTGGCGGGCAGCGAGCGCATCCAGCCCGCGCACATCGCCAAGCCGATCCACGATCGGCCGCGATCCAGTATCGGCCGCGGCGAATGGAGTAGGACGCGCCAACATGGCCGCGTGGTGGATCGCTCACTTCGCATCGGCGAAAACGGGTGCGTTAGAGTCGCTGTAACGAAATGGCTCCCTGACAAGGTGTGTGAGATGTCTGAAGTAGCGCAGGCCCACGAAGCATTGCTGCGGCATCGGATCGGCAAATTCGTGATCAACATCCTGTAGAAGCGCGGCGCTGCGCGATTTCCACCGCGTGCCGAGGCCGGCGTGCATCCTCGTCGCATGGGCTGCTTCCCCGTGCAAGCGACCGGCGGTTACCCCAGGGGCGACTGCTTGCTGACGCTGGCGATCCCGCGCCGGTCGAACCGGAGAGCGTCGCGCTGGATGCAGGCATTGTCAGCCGGCGCGTCGCGCGCCGGCGATACAGGCCAAACCGGAATTGACAACCGGTAGGAATTGGGTATGATGCTTGCGACGTGGTCGGGGATGGAGGTCCACCCCACCGGTCGCCTGCCCGTTGGGAGCAGATGCTGAGACGCCATCTGCTCACGGCTCTCCACGTGACGGCTCACGGAGACGCTTGATCAGGACAAGTCTCGCTGCGATTGTCTGATCGGCGTGTCGGCCTTTCCGGCGCTCCTGCCGCCGGCAGGGAAGCGGTGTTCTCTCAAACTACCTTCAAGGAGTCGACCTATGGGCGTAATCCTTAGCTTCATCATCTCTCTCCTCGTCGCTGCCGTGGTCATCTTCATCGTGAGCAAGCTCAACCTTGGCCTGAACGTCAAGAGTTACGGCGCCGCGATCATTGCTGCGTTGGTGATCTCCATCGTCGCTGCCGTGATTGCCTGGCTTTTGGGTGCGTTGGGCATCACGGTCGGCGGTGGGCTGCTCGGCGCGATCGTCCTGCTGATCATTTCGGCAGTGGTGCTGATGATCAGTGACCGGTTCGTGTCTGGCATGGAAGTCAAGGGGTTCACCGGCGCCATCATTGCCGCGGTCGCCATCGCAGTCGTGAGCTGGATTCTGAGCTGGCTGCTCGGGCTGCTCGGCCTCGCGTAGTCGCAACCGATTCATCCTACGCTGCGTTGGTTGACGGGAAGTCAAAGAGCCGCTTCCCTCGAACAACAGCAGGCATCCGACCAGAAAGCCCGAACGCCCGGAGCGAGAGATCGCTCCGGGCGTTCTGTTGTGCGGTGAGGGATGTCTTCGGCATCCTCGCGCAGCGTACGGCGTCAAGACGCCGTCACGGCGCGGGTTTGTGGCAGAGCTGGCACGACTCGAGGGTGAAGGTCGCATGGTTGGCTGGGTTGGGCTTGACCTTGCCCTCGCCATGGCACAGGGTGCAGTCCTTGTAGGCGGCGCTGCTCAGGTCGTGGTTGGCCGGGATTGGCTTCGGCCCGCCGGCAGCAGACGCCGCAGTTGCTGACGCTGCAGGCGTGACCGTGACGGTTGCAGCCGGCGCAACAGTGGCTGCAGCGGTCGGAACCGCCGCCGGGGTGGCAACCGCCCCCGTGGAGGCAGGCGCGGCGCCCGGTTTATGGCAGAGCTGGCACGATTCGAGGGTGAAGGTCGCATGGTTGGCCGGATTGGGCTTGGCCTTGCCCTCGCCATGGCACAGGGCGCAGTCCTTGTAGGCGGCGCTGGTCAGGTCGTGGTTGGCCGGGATCGGCTTCGGCCCGCCGGCAGCCGGTGAGGCGGCAGGGGTGGCAGCCGAGGTCGCGGTGGCGGCTATCGCGGGGGTCGCCACCGCGGTTGCGCCGGCCGTCGACGCAGCGGGCGGCGACGCCATAGCGGACGCCGTTGCCGTCGCGGTTACCGCCGGGCCTGGAGCCGAGGTTGCGGCGGCAGCGGTAGCCGGCTTGTGGCACACCGTGCAACTCTCCAGGGTGAACGTGCTGTGATTTGCCGGCGCGGGCCTCGCTTTGCCCTGGCCGTGGCACAGCGTGCAATCCTTGTAGGCGACGCTCGCCAGATCGTGGTTAGCCGGGATCGGCTTCGGCCCGCCTGCGGCCGGTGAGGCGGCAGTGGCCGCGCCGACCGGAGCCTTCGTTGCCTCTGCAGCCGGGGTCGCCCTGTCGCCGGCCGGCTTGTGGCACGCGATACAGGTGTTGTTGGCGCGGCCAGCGTGGTCGGTCGGGACCGGCTTGAGCGAACCTGCGCCGGCATGGCACATGTCGCACTTTTCCTTGCCCTCGACGGCGTGCGGGATCGCTCCCGGCGCGCCGCTCCGCGGCGCGGCCGCACCCGGCGTGGGCGTCGGGCCCGGTTTATGGCACACCAGGCACGACTCCTGAGGCCGGCCCTCATGATTCGACGGCATCGGGCTGATCCCCTTCGGCCCGTGGCACGTGAGGCACTGCTCCTTGCCGACGATCTCGTGCTTCATCGCAGCGCCGACCTTGGTGTTATCGACGCCGCCCACAGGAGTCGCCACCGGGGTCGGCGTCAACGGTGAGAAGACGGGCACGTTGGTGACTGCGGGCGGCACGGTGCTGATCGCCGTCGTCTCGGCGGTCACCAGCAAGAAGAGGATGCCGACCATCACGATCGTGGCGATGAGAGCGAAAGGAATAAAGATGCGTTCGCGTCGCCGGATCACCTCTGGCGGCGGCGCCGGGCGCAGATCGCCCCGCTCCAGGCGCTCCAACTCCTCGCCGTGCTCTTCCTCCATCTGCTTGCGAGTCATCTTCCCGTTGAACATGCTCCTGTTGAAGAGCTTAACGTGGACGCTGTAGAAGTGCCAGATGAAGATCGCCAGGACCGCAAGGATCGCCTCCAGGCCATGCGCGGCCTTGGCTGCCGGGATGACCTGGCCCGGCAGAATCTTGGCGACAGCGATCGGATTCCACAGAATGAACCCTGTCAGGCCCATCACAATGCCACCCCAGACCAACGCCCAGTACTCAGCTTTCTCAGCGAAGTTGTAGCGCGGCAGCTTGGGATGCTCCTTGGTCAGCCCCAGGTTATATCGGACCACATCGAGCGCATCGGTCACATCGCGCAGCCCCGGCAGCATGGTCAGCTCCACCCGGCGCACGTACATCTTGTAGAGCAGCTCGATGACGTGGTAGATCGATAGCAGCGCGAAGACGATCGCAGAGGCATGGTGAATCACGCGAACGTTCTCGACCCCGCCGAGCAACTGGATCAAGGACTCGGCGATTGGGCTGCCGGCGAACTTCTGCACCAAACCCGTGAGACCAAGCAGGAAGAACGACACCAGCAGGATGATGTGCTCAATGCGCTGCGCCACGGGAAAGCGGACATAGGACTTCTGTTCTTCGGCCATGGCTTTACGCTCCCTGCGCCCCAGTGGGGTGCGCCCCGCGTCCCCTGATGCGGTTCAAAATGCGACGGGCCATATCGAGCAGGACGAACAGCGCCATGCCGCCCAGGACCAGCGGAAGGAGAATGAGGTAGAACAGGTTGACGTAGTACACCAGCGGAAAGTACTTCTGGCTCGGTGCAAAATGGCCGACCCAGCTATCCGGAAAGGCGGTCGTGGCATCCGGATGGCACTTCTGACATGTGACCAGCAGGTTCGCCTTGACTACTTCGGGACTGGCGCCCCTGACCGAGGCAATGTCGTGGATACCGTGACAATCGATACAGACCGCCTTGTTGCTGGGCTGATCGGGCGTTTGCTTGGCGAAAAGCTCGACCGTGGTGCCATGAAAATCGGCGACATAGCTATTGAACACGTCCGTCGAGAGGCCGTACTTGCGCATCAAGGCTTCGTCAGCATGGCACTTGGCGCACAATTCGGGCGACTTGAGGCGGAAAGCAGTCGTCCTGGGATCCTCCTGATGGTGGGCGCCGTGGCAATCGGTGCAGACCGGTACGTCGGGGTTGCTGGCGTCGGCCAGGGCTTTCCCGTGCACGCTGCCGGCGTATTGATCATGGATCTTGCTATGGCACTTCTGACACGTCTGCGAGATCTTTTGGCGCGGCGAGTCGGCGTCGCTGGTGTTGTGCGAGCCATGGCAATCGGTGCAGATCGCTGCGTTGCGGTTGCCACCTGCCAGCGCGCGTGCATGATTACTGTCCAGGGTGTCCTTGAACTGCTGCGGGTGACAGGTCTGGCACTGGGTGTATCGCTCCAGTTGGAAGCTGCGCCGGTCACCCGCGGTCACCTTGGGATGGGGATAGCCGGAGATGTTGGTGTGACAGGAAACGCACGTCTGGCCCTTGGCCCCGTGGATCGAGGCGTTGAACGCGGCCGGATCAACGTACAGGGGCAACACCTCACCGCTCGCGAGCTTGATGCTGAGATCCTTATTGTTGTGGCAGCCGAGGCACGTGCTGTTGTCTCCCTGGGCCGCATTCGCAGTGGCGGCAAACGCGAGCAATAGCAGCAGGGTCAGGCCACCGCCACCGAGCCAGCGGCGAGGACGCCGGATCACGGACGCTACTTTCATCGAAATGCACCTTCAGAACAGGGATTTCAAGGATACGCCCATTACGCGAGATAAGTCACACAAACGCGGATTATAGCGTGTGATCGCTCCGCTCCATATGACCTTCATCATGCTGCCAGCGATCTATCCATGCGGAGAACTTATCACGACATGCGAGGCGCGCTGATCGATAGAATCTGGCTGCGGCCCAAGGGGGGGAGGGACGGGCGCATCCAGGGCCTAGGTCAACGAATGAGAGCCTTGTGCGATGCAGCTACGATGAGATGCGCCCGATCAACCGTTCCGACTTTAGCGTGTCTTCGCCCCATGCACCATGACCGACGTCATATTGCGCCGGTCTTTGTATGGCAGGCGGCAGACGGCGCCAGCCGCCGAGCAGATGCATCTTTGCATGCAGCGGCCAGCCCCAACCGGCGCTACTCCAGATCCGCCAGGCGCTCGCGCAGGCGCTCGGCGCGCTCGCGCAGGTCCGCCTGCTTTTCGCGTTCACGTTGGACCACATTGGCGGGCGCACGCACGGCGAACGGGCCAGCCAGGAGCTGCTCGCTCCGGACGATCTGCGCCTCGATGTCGGCCACCTCTTTGCTCAGCCGGGTGCGCTCAGCCGCCAGATCGACCAGGCCTGCCAGCGGCAGATAAGTGGACACGGCGCCGGTCACCAACGTCAGAGCATGTGCGGGCGCATCGAGATGCCCGGCAATCGTCAGCCGCGCCGGATCCACGCGCGCCAGCGCGCAGATCACCTCCGACTGATCGCGGATCAGCGCCGCCTTGCCGCCGGCGGTAATCGCCGCGGCGATCAGCTGGCCTGCCGGCACGCTGTATTCAGCGCGAGCATTGCGGATCGCGCGAATGACATCCATGACCAGGGACATATCGGCTTCAGCGGCTTCATCGCGAGCCAGAGGCGCGGGCCAGGAAGCGATCATGAGCGCCGCGGGCCAGTCGGCGGCTCCGGCAGCCGCCTTGAGATAGCCCCATGTCTCCTCAGTTACGAACGGCATGAACGGATGCAGCATGCGCAGCGATTCGTCCAGCACTTTGATCAACGTGGCGCGCGTCTGCGCCTTGGCTGCATCGCTGCCGCGATACATGGCGATCTTGCTGATCTCCAGATACCAGTCGCAGAATTCGCTCCAGAAGAACTCGTAGATCTGGCGACCTGCCTCGCCGTACTGGAAGGCATCCATCAAGCGCGTTGCGGCGGAGATGGTGGCGGCCAGCCGGCTGAGTATCCAGCGTTCAGGCAGTCGATCGTCGGCAGATGGCTGCGATGCTCCAGCCTCCGGCGCGGAGCCGTCTGCGCCCAGTTGGGAAAGCACAAACCGCACCGCATTCCAGATCTTGTTGGTGAAGTTCCGGTTGCCCTCCACCCGCTGCAAGCTGAGGTTCATGTCATTGCCCGGCGTCGAGCCGGTGAGCAACGTGAAGCGCAGCGCGTCGGCGCCCATCGCCGGGATGCCATCCGGGTGCTGCGTGCGGATGTAATCGCTCAGTTCGTCCGGCGTGGCCCCGTCGAGCAGGGAGATCGGGTCGAGCACATTGCCGGTCGTCTTCGACATCTTGCGGCCCTGGTCATCTCTCACCAGCCCGTGCAGGTAGACCGTTTTGAACGGGATGTCGTTGGTGTACATCAGGCCCTGCATGATCATGCGCGCCACCCAGAAAAACAGGATGTCATACCCGGTCTCCATCACCGTCGTCGGGTAGTACCGGCGCAGGTCGGGCGTATCATCGGGCCAGCCGAGCGTAGAAAAGGGCCACAGGCCGGAACTGAACCAGGTGTCGAGCACATCCGGGTCTTGCTCGATGCGGACGGAGCCGCAATGCTGGCATCGGTCAGGGTCGGTCAGGGGCACGGTCATCCCTGAGCAAGCCGCGCAATGCCACACCGGGATGCGGTGCCCCCACCAGAGCTGCCGGCTGATGCACCAGTCGCGGAGGTTCTCCAGCCAGTTGTAATACACCTTCGTGAATCGCTCCGGCACGATCGTGATGCGGCCCGATCGCACCGCCTCCAGACCCAGGAGCGCCATCGGTTGCATCTTCACGAACCACTGCGTGCTCACCATCGGTTCCACTACCTCACCGCCGCGCTGTGAGCGAGGAATCTGGGTGCGATACGCCTCGGTCTTGAGGGTCAGCCCAGCCGCCTCCATATCGGCCCACAGCTTCTTGCGGCAGTCGAACCGATCCAGTCCGGCATACGGTCCGCCCGCGTCGCTCACACGGGCGTCGCGATCCAGCATGCTGATGATCGGCAGACCATGCCGCTGGCCGATCTCGAAGTCGTTCGGGTCGTGGCCCGGCGTGATCTTCAGGGCGCCGGTGCCGAACGCGGTATCGACATAGGTATCGTGGATGACCGGGATCGGCCGCTTCAGGATCGGCACCAGGCAGGTCGCGCCGATCAGATGACGATAGCGTTCGTCATCGGGGTGCACTGCCACCGCCGTATCACCCAGGATCGTCTCGGGCCGCACCGTCGCCACCGGGATGTAGCCCTTGCCCGGCCCAGCAGCCAGATCAGCACCCGCGATGGGGTACTTGAAGTAGTACATCGTTGCATCTTCTTCTGCATATTCCACCTCCAGATCGCTGACTGCGGTCTGCAGACCCGGCGACCAATTCACCAGATACTCGCCGCGATAGATCAGGCCCATCCGATAGAGGCGCACGAACGCCTCGCGCACGGCGCGGCTGAGCCCCTCGTCAAGCGTGAAGCGCATGCGATCCCAGTCGCAAGACGCACCCAGCCGGCGAAGCTGGCGCACGATGTGACCGCCGTACTTCTCTTTCCATTCCCAGGTTCGCCGCAGGAACTCCTCCCGGCCCAGATCCTGCCGGCGAGTCCCTTCGCGTGCCAGCATCTTCTCCACCTGGAGCTGCGTGGCGATGCCAGCATGGTCGTAGCCGGGCACCCAGAGTGCTGCAAAGCCGCGCATGCGCTTGTAGCGGATCATCAGGTCTTCCAACGACACGAACATGGCGTGCCCCAGGTGCAGCTCCCCGGTCAGGTTCGGCGGCGGGATGCTGATCACGAAGGGCTCCGCATCGGGTCCAGCGATCTCCGGTTTGAAGAAGCCAGACTGCTCCCACCAGTCGTAGATCCGGCGCTCTGACGCGGCCGGATCATAGGTCTTAGGCATCTCAAAGGCAGGCATGGATGGTCTCCTCTAGGGTGCACGCCGGGGCTGGCCTTGGGCCGAGCCGGCGCGATGCATGATGCGCGAACCGGGATGCGCGATACTTGTCGACAAGGGTTCAACCGATGCGCCAACGACAGTTGACACGAAGACCACCCCCTTTCGTCGTCACACGGCAATCGCGGCACGGAAAACAAAAAAGCGCCTTCGCGTCGCAAGGACGGAAAGGCGCTTCCGTGGTACCACCCTGATTGGCGGAAAGGACAAGACGTGGCCGCGGCGCGTTGACTTGGCGTCAACGGTCAGGGATCACGACTCAGGGGCTTCCACCCACTCTCCGCAATAACGGGCAAACCCGTGCTGGCCTACAGCGTGCGGCCCTATCGTAGCGGTACTGCCACGAGCCATCCGCGATCGGCCAGCAAACTCCCCGGCGACCTTCGGCGGCGCTCACGTCGATGCCTCGACCCACAGGCCGAAGCCAGGGGGCTTTCACCCGGTGACCCCCTCTCTCTGGCGACGGCGACGGCACGGGACCCCGTGCCGCTACCACCTACTCCTCCGGTTCAACGTCTCTGCTGTTCGGTTGTGGCCCGAGTATAACCGGTCCCCACAGAACTGTCAAGCATTCGACGTCAAGCGGTTCAGATCCGCGATCACGGCCTTAAGGTCTGCGCTGAGCCTGCTGCCATCGGGCAGGCCGCGCAGCAGCCCACTCGCCTGGCGCACCCGCTCTCGCGCATCAGGGTAATCGATCGAGCCCTGGTCGGCCTGCTGCCGCACCGGCAACAGCAAGCCCAACGCGGCATCGTAGACTTCTGCCGCGGATGCAGGCGCTCCCTCGGCACTGGCGGCGTCCGCCGTCAGGGGAACGCGCGGCGTCGCCGGGGCCGCCTCGATCTCGCGCGGATAGCAGAGCCACTTGGTGGCCAGCTCGGCCAGGGCCTGAAACGCTGGCTCTGGGGCTCCGGCGCCGGCAGATTCGAAGGTATGGCTGGCGTCGACGTGGTTTGTGCTCAAATCAGTGCGCCGTATCATCAAGCGATATGCGCCCGGCTGATTGCCCATGAGAACACCCTCGATCCTGTAGGCGCGCGGGGGCGGCAGTAACCAGCTCCAGAGGACCTTGATCCAGGCCATGCTGCCAAGCTCAACCGGCGGCGCCGGCTCGACGGCGGTTTCTCGCGCCTGAATGAGCTGATTCCAGGCCAGCATCTTCTCGATGATCCGCTGCGTGACGATACGAGCACCCGGGAAGCCTTGGATGCCGGTGCTGTCTGCAAACTCGCCCAACAGATACGGTCGCGCCTGGGCGGGCCGCCGGAAAAACGGAAACACCTTCAGATAGTAGAACTCCCGCAGCGCGAAGATGACCCAGCGCAACGCCTGCGACAGGATGTACAGCGCCAGGACCACCAGGAGGAACGGCATGACGGTCGCTGCCGCGTCGCCGATCTTGGAGAGGAAGGTGCTGCCGAAGCTCGGCCCGGCGGGTGGCGCAGGCGACGCCGGCGCGACAGTCAGCCGCGGTGCGACCGCCGTTGCGGTCATGGCGGCCTGTCCTTCCAACGCTTTCTTCAGGCCGGCAAGCGCCTCAGGCTGGCCGCGTTCCTGCGCCAGGATCGCCGAATACAGCTCGACGGCCTTGGCCGATTGCCCCGCCTTCAGATAGGTATCCGCCAACAGCAGCCGATTCTGCAGATCGGTCAGAGTTGCTGTGGCGGTAGGGGTGGGAGCCGGCGTGCGCGTGGGAGCCGGCGTAGGCGTCTCGGTGGGCGGTCCGACTGGGCTCGGCGTCGCTGCCGCTTTCGGGGTAGCCGTAGCCGCCCGTGCGGGCGTCGCCGAGAGGGTGGCCGCCAGGAAGAACCCGCCAATGAATGCAAGTCGCACGAAGGTCAACACGCGGCATGATACCATGATAACCTCCAGCAAGAAGGACGGGGCCAGTGCTTGGCCCAAATCGTCATAGATTCGGGCCGTCGCAGTGCGCCAACTCCCTCGCATCACTGCGCCCTGGTGGGAGGGCCAAGCGCGTACGAAACGGATCGATACGCAGCAACTCAGCGCTGAGTTCCCGGGCGATCTTTCCTGGCATCTGGCCCGTGCCGATCAACACTCGGAGATGTGAACCTCGACAGGATGATGAGGTGCGCCGGAATTATAGCACCCCTGCAGGGCGCTGGCAATTGGCACGCACATCTCCCCATGCTATAATCTGGATCCGGGATGTTGGAAGCTGGCGACCGGGGATCGGATGCCTGGCGCCAGCTTTCATTTTCAAGCTTCGGTGAGGGAATGCATGGCTCATCCGTTTCTCGACCGGCTCGCGCAAGGGCCGATTCTCGGTGACGGCGCGCTGGGCACGATGCTGCACAGCCGCGGCGCCGCGCTCGAACAATGCCTTGAAGAACTGAACCTGAGCCACCCCGACTGGGTGCGCGACATCCACTTGGGCTATATCCGGGCCGGCGCCGAGGTCATCCAGACCAATTCATTCGCTGCCAGCCGGCTGCGCCTCACTGACGCCAACCTGGCCGAAAAAGTGCGTGAGATCAACTTCCGCGGCGTCAGGCTGGCACGCGAAGCGCGCGAGGTCAGTGGGCAGCCGGTTTGGATCGCCGGCTCCATCGGACCGTTGGGCCGTCGCGCCTATGGCAGCAGTGGACTGCGTGAAGCATTGGCGATCGACGCCTTCCGCGAACAGATGGGTGTGCTGTGGGAGGCCGGGGCCGATCTCCTGATCCTCGAAACCTTCTCCGACCTGAATGAGTTGGCGGTGGCGGTGCGCGTGGCGCGCGAGAGCACCGATCTTCCCCTGGTGGCAGAGGTCACGTGCGGGAACGACGGCATCACCGCATCGGGCGCATCGCCGGCCGAAGTCGCGCACACGCTGGCCGCGTTGCGCGTCGATGTGGCCGGGGTCAACTGTTCGGTCGGTCCGGCGCGGGTGATCGAGTTCGTTGCAGAGATGCATCGCGCCGAACCCGGGCTGCGCCTGGCAGCAATGCCGAACGCCGGCTTCCCCTTCCGGTCAGGCGAGCGCATGGTCTATGCATCGACGCCGGGCTATTTCACAGAGCACGTGCCGCTGTTCCTCAATGCCGGAGTGTCGCTCATCGGCGGGTGCTGCGGGACGACGCCCGCGCACATCCAGGCAATGCGCGCAGCGTTGGATGGTATCGCGGGGCGACCGGCGCCGGTCGCCCACCCCGACCTGGCGCCGGTGCCGATGGTGCGCGTTTCGACACCGGGGTTGGGCGAAGCCGAGCAAGAGGCGCCCGAGCCAACACCGTTCCTGCAGAAACTGCGCGCGGGCAAGTTCGTAGTGAGCGTCGAGGTCGATCCCCCGCGTGGCTTCAATGCAGCGAAGATGCTGGAAGGCGCCCGCATTGCCCTGGAGCATGGAGCGGACGCGGTCAATGTGGCTGATAGCCCGATGGCGCGCGTCCGCATGGGGGCGCTGGCGCTTTGCGTGTTGATCCAGCAGCAGGTAGGCATCGAAACGATTCTGCATTTCACGACGCGCGATCGTTCGCTCATGGGTCTGCAATCGGACCTGATCGGCGCGCACGCTCTGGGGGTGCGCAACGTCATTGCGCTCACGGGAGATCCGCCGAGCCTCGGCGACCAGCCGGAGAGCACGGCCGTCTACGACGTGGATTCCATCGGCCTTGTTAAGCTCATCAATGCGTTCAATCAGGGACTGGATCGGTCGGGCAAGCCGTTCGGCGATCGCTCGGCCTTCACCATCGCCGTCGCTTGCGATCCGACCCGGCCAGACCTGGAACGCGAGGTCGACCGCTTCCATCGCAAGATGTCGAGCGGCGCGCACCTGACAATGACTCAGCCGATCTTCGACAAGACACTCTGGCGACGCTTTTTCGATCTCTACGAGGCGCGACATGGGCCGTTCCCGGCGCCGGTACTGATAGGCATCCTACCGCTGCAAAGCCACCGCCATGCCAGCTTCCTCCACAATGAGGTGCCCGGCATCACCCTTTCCGACGATGCGTTGCTGCGCATGGAACGCGCCGGTGCAGCAGGCCGGCGAGAGGGGGTGAAGATGGCGCAGGAGCTCCTACTCGAATTGATGGAGCTGCCAAAGGTGCAAGGCGTCTACCTGATGCCGAGCTTCGGGCGTTACGAGGTCGCATGCGAAGTATTGGAAGTGGTGAAAGCCCCATGACGACTCTGCTTGCCATCTTCGCACACCCCGACGACGAATCGTTCGGCATGGCCGGCACGCTGGCGAAAGCCGCCGCCGCCGGCGTCCGCACGGCGCTGGTCTGCGTTACGGCTGGCGAGGCGGGTAAATCGGCCGGGTTGGCCGATTCACCTCAGGCGTTGGCGCGCGTCCGCGCCGGCGAACTGCAATGCGCTGCGAATGCCATGGGCATCGCCGATCTGACCTTGCTCGACTATCCTGACGGCGGCGCTGAGGGTTGGGATCTGGAGGCGCTGGCGACCAGGCTGGCAGACCAGATGTATCGCATCCGGCCCGATGTGATCGTCACCTTCGATGAACACGGCATTACCCGCCATCCCGACCACATGGCGCTCCACCGAGGTGTACGTCTGGCAATAGCCAAGACAGGAGGACGGCTCAACTGGCGGCGGCTCTTCTACCAGGTCATCACCTGTCCGGAGGAGGCCAGCCCGGAGGGACCAACCTATGCCTGCACTGCTCCAGAGGCCGTGGATGTGATCGTTGACATTGCTGCGTTCGAGCCGGTCAAGCGCGCCGCCTTGCGCTGTCACCGCACCCAGACCGCCGATACCGCCTGGATGCTCGACCGTCCCGACGGAAGCCTCACGGTCGAACACTATGTGCTGGCCTCGGCTGCCGGCGGCTGGCGACCTGGCCCAGGTTGCGCCGATCTCATGGCAGGGCTATGACACTCATCCTCGCCTCGAAATCACCCCGGCGCCTAGCCCTGCTGGCCGCGCTCGGGCTGACCTTTGCCGTCGAAGCTGCGGACGTAGACGAAGCACCCCTGCCCGATGAAGCGCCCGATGCGTTGGTGCGCCGGCTTTGCCGGGCGAAGGCGCAGGCCGTAATGGCGCGCTGGCCCACCGCAGTTGTGCTGGCTGCTGACACACTGGTGGCCTATGAGGGCCGCCTGCTGGGCAAGCCGGCCGATCCAGCCGAGGCGGCGGGCATGTTGCGCACTCTGCGCGGTCGAACACACCAGGTCTATACGGCGGTATGTGTCGCTGTCGATGGAACGCTGCACACCCGTCTCGCAGTCAGCGACGTAACGATGCGACTCTACAGCGACGCCGAGATCGCGGCCTATGTTGCCAGTGGCGACCCGATGGACAAGGCCGGCGCCTACGCGATCCAACATCCGCGCTTTTCCCCTGTGTCTGGCTGGACTGGCTGCTACACGAGCATCATGGGGCTGCCCTTGGGCGTGACGAGCGATCTGCTGCGCCAGGCAGGAGTGTGCCCGCCGGCAGACGCTGCTCCGGCCTGTATCGGCCACAGCGGTCGGTGTTGCCTGCTGGACAGATCGATGTTGGCGGGCGGAGGCCCGCACCTGAAAGCCGAAGGGGGGGCATGCACGAAGACCTGCTCGCCGGGCTGAACCCGGCGCAACGAGAAGCCGTGGCCACCATCACTGGACCGGTGCTGGTGCTGGCCGGACCTGGCTCGGGCAAGACGCGCGTACTTGCGCACCGGGTGGCGTACTTGCTGCGTGCGGCTGGCGCACACCCCCGCGCAATCATGGCCGTGACGTTCACGAACAAGGCCGCTGCCGAGATGCGCGAACGCATCAACCGATTGGTAGGCGAAGCCGTACCAACCAGCACCGGTTGGAAAGGGCTGACGATCGGGACATTCCACAGCATCTGTGCGCGCATTCTGCGCCAGGAGGCGGCGCCGGCCCATCTCAGTGATGCGTACGTGATCTTCGACGACGGCGAGCAGTTGACCGCGGTCAAGCAGGCGCTGCGCGACCTCAAGCTTGACGAGAAGCTCTATCGTCCCGAGGCGATGCGCGGGGCCATCTCAAAGGCTAAGAACGAGCTGATCAAGCCCGCGGATTTCCAGGCTGACACCTATTGGGCCGAAGTCGCACGCCGGATCTACGCGCGCTATGAGGAGATTCTTGCCGCCAACAACGCCCTCGACTTCGATGATCTGCTGTGCCGCACCGTCTATCTGATGCGGGAAGCACCCGAGGTGTTGCACCGTTACCAGGAGCGCTACCAATACCTGCTGGTGGATGAATTCCAGGACACCAACATCGCGCAGTACGAGCTGGTGCGGCTGCTTGCCGACAAACGGCACAACATCTTTGCCGTGGGCGACGAGGATCAGTCGGTCTATAGCTGGCGAGGGGCGGACTATCGCAACGTCCAGCGCTTTCGTGAGGATTTCCCGGCCGCGCGCGTGATCCTGCTGGAACAAAACTATCGCTCGACCCAGACGATCCTGGAGGTGGCGAATGCGGTCATCGCCCGCAACACTCACCGCACGCCCAAGACGCTGCGCACCGATCGCGGCCGAGGGCTGGAGATCACGATTCATGAAGCCTACGACGAGGCCGATGAGGCGGCGTTCGTGGTGAGCACCGTCCTGCGCCTGGTCTCGCGCGGGGATGCAAAGCTGGGCGATTGTGCAGTGATGTACCGCACCAATGCCCAGTCCCGCGCGCTGGAGGATGCGTTCGTGGCGCGCGGGCTGCCCTACCGCCTGGTCGGCGGGACGCGCTTCTACCAGCGCAAAGAGATCAAGGACGCACTGGCGTATCTGCGACTGGTCCACAATCCCGCAGACAATCTCAGCCTGACGCGCATCATCAACGTACCGCCGCGCAGCATCGGCGAGAAGACGATCAGCACGCTGGCAAGCTGGAGCAACGATCTTGGGCTGTCGATGGCCGCAGCACTGGCGCTGGTGGCGGGTGATCTGAGCAGTGCGGCTCTGCCCGACGCGGCGCGGGCGCGTTTCGCGCAACCGCCGCAGCATCCGTTCGGCGGGGCAGCGCAACGCTCGCTGACCGCGTTTCACCGCGTCTATGCCAGCTGGCTGGCTGCGAAGGACCACCTGACTGTCGCCGGCCTGCTGGACAAGATCGCACAGGAATCGAGCTATGCGACATGGCTGCGCGACGGCACCGAAGAAGGCGAAGATCGATGGGATAACCTGCAAGAGCTGCGCAGTGTTGCAACGCACTATGACGACTTTCCGCCGGAGCTCCGGCTGACCGCCTTCTTGGAGGAGGTTGCGCTCGTGTCCGACCAGGACGAACTGATCGAGGACAATGACCGGGCAACGCTGCTGACGCTGCATACGGCCAAGGGGCTGGAATTCCCCGTCGTGTTCATCGTCGGGCTGGAGGAGAACATTCTTCCGCACAGCCGCAGCCAGGAGGATCCCGATCAGATGGAGGAGGAGCGCCGCTTGATGTACGTCGGCGTGACACGAGCGAAAGATCGACTCTACCTGGTTCGCGCCTTCCGGCGCACGATCTGGGGGCGAAGCGAGGTTAACGAGCCGTCCCGCTTCTTGCGAGATGTCGCGCAGGTTGTGAGAGGAACGCTGGACGGCAAAAATCGGACGACGGATTATGGCCGCCGCCCAGGAGGCGGACCGACGGTCACCCTGCCGCATGACGGGGCCAGCACCAGTTCGACCCGCGGGCCGGCGCCGGCTTCGCGGTCTGCTGCGGGCATGCCGGCGCCATCAGCCATCAATCGCCCCTGGTCGCAGGCCGGACAGCCACCGGTCGAACGCGCGCTGCAGTTCAAGCCCGGAGACCGGGTCAATCATGGCCTGTTCGGCGATGGAGTGGTGCTCAAGGCGGAGTTGACGATAGATGATGAGGAAGTGACGGTGGCCTTTCCCGGGAAAGGCACGAAGACGCTGCTGGCAAGCTTTGCGAAACTGCGCCGAGTGACCGGGTGACCTATCAGGGCTGCGATCGGGAGAGTCCTGCGCGAAGCCTTCAGCATCCGGTCTCCCGCTCTCCTCGTCTCTCGCTCACGTGTTGCGCCACCAGTTGCAGCACCGCCTCGGCAGACAGCGCCTTGTTGCCCGCACGATCCGAGTCCCACACGTGTCTCTCGGCAATCTCAGCACCCGCAGCCGAGAGATGGATAAACACGAGGCCCACTGGTTTGTCGGGCAACCCGCCGCCCGGTCCGGCGATGCCTGTCACTGAGACGGCGATGTCAGCGTCGAAGAGCCGGCGCGCGCCTTGGGCCATCTCCCGCGCACACTCGGCGCTGACTGCGCCGTGGGCCTGCAACGTCTCGCGGCGCACCCCCAACACGTTCTCCTTCGCGCTGTAGGCATAGCATACTGCGCTGCCCAGGAAATAGCTCGAACTGCCGGGGACGTCGGTGATGAGGTGCCCCGTCAAGCCACCGGTGCACGACTCCGCCAGGGCCAGGGTGAGGCCCGTCGCTGCCAGACGCCGTCCTACTTCGACGGCAAGCGCCGCAGCAGACTCCAACGCTCCGCTCATGCGTCTCCCTCTCCCGCAATCCGGCCATTCTCCGGCGTGGCGTCCGGCAGCCACAGCGTAAACGTGCTGCCCTTGCCGAGTTCGCTAGTGACTTCGATCTGCCCGCCATGCGCCTGGGCAATCCACAGAGCAATCGCCAAGCCCAACCCATGTCCTCCGGAGGGACCGCGGCTGCGATCCGCGCGATAGTGGCGCTCGAAGATGTGCGGCAAGTCCTCCGGGCCGATGCCGATGCCGGTGTCTTCGACGCCGACCTGCACCCAACCATCGTGGCGCTCCAGGGCCAACAGCACGAGTCCGCCGGGAGGCGTGTACTTGAGCGCGTTGTCCACCAGGTTGAGCAGCAGCTGGCGTAATCGATCGGCGTCTCCCATCACGAGCGCCTGATCCTCGCCGCCCAGCCGCACAGTCACCTTGTCCTGCGCCATGATCTGGGCCTGACGATAGACATCCAGCACGAGCGTATCCAACTCCACCGGCTGGCGATGCAGCTTGAGCCCGGCGTCAACCTGGGCCAACAACAGCAGGTCATTCACCATGCGCCGCATGCGTGCAGCCTCATCGGCGATGGCGCGCAGGGCATCGGAGCGCTGACCGGGGTCATCGGCCGCGCCCCTTCGCAGCAGGTCAACGTTTCCCTGGATCGTGGTCAGTGGCGTGCGCAGATCGTGGCTGACATCGGCGACCAGGCGCTGCTGGGCCGAGAAGAGCACCTCCAGACGCGCAAGCATGCCATTGATGGTGGCTGCCAAACGGCCCACTTCATCGTTGGGCACGGAAATGGGGATGCGCTGGCTCAGGTCTTCTGCCAGCGTGATGCGCTCGGCAGTCTCGGTGATCGATTCCATGGGCCGAAGCGCGGCGCGAGCCAGAAGCGCGCCGCCGAGTGCTGCCAACAACAGCGAAAACACCCCGCCGAAGAGCAGCACGACCCGCACCACCAGCAGCGCGTCTTCGATGCCGGACAGGCTTTGCGCCACCTGCACGGCGCCGGTCGGACGTCCCGCGACGAAGAGCGGTGCGCTGACTACGCGCAGCAAGGTGTTTTGACCCGTATCCACCGTGTAGGCGCGCGTTTCGCCGTCGCTGATATCTTGCACGATGCCTTCGGGGATCGGCAGCTCCCGGTTACGCAGGTTATCCGAGAGCTGAACAGGCTTGCCATCGGCCTGCACGATCTGAATGTAGTACTGCGATGCGAAGACATCGATCGAAGGCAGACGAACGCGGCCCGACAGAAGCACCGCGGCCGGATCGTTCTCATTCTTGATCAACGTGATCACATCGCTCGCCTGGCCGACCAGACGATCATCGATGACTGTGATGAGAATGCCGGTGATCAGGGAATAGAGCAGGATGCTGAAACCCAGCAGTACGAAGGCCACAAGACCGGAGTACCACAGGGTGAGTTTGAGGCGGATGGACATGCCATCATTCTTCCCGGAGAGCGTAGCCGACGCCGCGTATGGTCTGAATCAGGCGTGGCTCGCCGCCCTCCTCCAGCTTGGAGCGCAGATAACGGATGTACACCTCGATGATGTTCGACTCGCCGCCGAAGTCGTAGCCCCAAATCCGATCGTAAAGAACATCGCGCGTGAGCACTTGCCGGGGATTCTGCATGAAGAGCGCCAGCATCTCGAACTCGCGCGCGGTCAGGTCGACGCGACGGCTGCCGCGATAGACTTCCCGGCTGCCAAGATCAATACTCAGGTCAGCGAAGCGCAGCTCTTCCGGAGCGGATGCGCGCTGGCGCCGTCTCAGCAGCGCACGCACGCGCGCCAGGATCTCATCGAAGTCGAACGGCTTAATGACGTAGTCGTCGGCGCCCGCGTTCAGCCCGGCTACGCGATCCGGGACGGCGTCTTTGGCGGTGAGGATCAGAATCGGCACTTCGCTGGCCGCGCGCATCCGACGACACACCGTCAGGCCATCGATACCCGGCAGCATGAGATCGAGCAACACGATATCGGGCGGCCGATCGCGCGCGGCGCTGAGGCCGCTCTCGCCGTCGGCCGCCACCTCCACGGTATAGCCTTCGTAGATCAGGCCGCGGCGAAGCAGGTCAGCGATCTGTGGATCATCCTCGATAACCAGAATACGTTCGCCCATGTGCGCCATCCGCTGCTCATATCTGCCGGATCGCAGTCTGCATCCGACCGCATTGTAGCATCTCGCCCTAATAAGCCCAAAGCTCACAACTGGGAATACGGCTACTGAAGAATCGAGAAATCGAGTATAATATGCGCTGCGAACGACGGTAGTCGTTTGCGAAATGCTTAGGAGTCACATGCAATGGCTGACACCAACATTGAAGTCGTCCAATCCCTATCGGAGCGCGTGATCGGAAACGTCGAGCGCGTCATCGTCGGTAAACGGCGTGAGGTGCAGATGACCCTGATCGCGCTGCTCTGCGAGGGTCATCTGCTGATCGAAGATGTGCCCGGCGTCGGTAAGACGATGTTGGCGCGTTCCATCGCCAAATCGATTGGCTGCTCATTCCGCCGCATCCAGTTCACACCCGACATGCTGCCCAGCGATGTCACCGGTGTATCGATGTTCAACCAGAAGACGCGCGAGTTTGAGTTCCGCCCAGGTCCCCTGGTGGCGCAGATCGTGCTCGCAGATGAGATCAATCGCGCCACGCCCAAGACGCAATCGGCGCTACTTGAAGCCATGGAAGAGCGGCAAATGACGGTCGATGGCGTCACCTATGCCATGGAACGGCCCTTCCTGGTGCTGGCGACACAGAACCCGATCGAATACGAGGGCACTTTTCCGCTTCCCGAGGCGCAGATCGATCGCTTCATAATGCGGGTCAGCCTGGGCTATCCCTCGGCTGCCGATGAAATGCGCATCCTGGAGCTCCAGCGCGAACATCATCCGGTGGAGGATATCGGTCAGATCGTGACGGCCGAGGAACTGGTTGCGGCGCAGAACGCTATCAAGAAGGTCTACGTCGATGACCTGGTCAAGGAGTACATCGTCGATCTGGCGAATTCCAGTCGCCGCCATCCCGACGTCTACCTCGGGGCCAGCCCCCGCGGCAGCCTGGCGCTGTTCCATACGACGCGCGCCTATGCCGCTCTGGAAGGTCGCACCTACGTGATCCCGGACGATGTGAAGGCGCTGCTCGTCGCCACCTTCGCGCACCGTCTGATCATCAGCCCCTCCGCACGCCTGAAAAACGTGGAAGCCCGGGCGGTGGTGGAGCAGATTTCCGCCTCGGTGCCGGTGCCTGGCATGCGCGCCAAGGTGACGCGCTCGTGAAACGCGCCTGGGGCCTCCTCGTCATCTGGGCTTTGGTGCTCTTGTTTGCGCTGAACACCGGCCGCGAGTGGGCGTATAACATCCTCTATTTCATCACCGGCGTCTTGGCCGTTGCCCTCTTCTGGGCCTGGGCCAATCTGCGCGGCCTGGCGCTGAAGCGCGGATCGCGCATCCAGCGTTCGCAGGTGGGCCGCTATTTCGAGGAGTCGCTGGAGCTGGTGAACCACTCGCGGTGGCCCAAGCTGTGGGTCGAGCTCGATGACTTATCCGACCTGCCGGGGCATCAGGTGAGCCGGGTCGTCAACTCGCTCAGCGGCCGCGCGTCGTCGCGGTGGCAGGTGCGCACGCTGTGCCAACAGCGGGGCCGCTTCGCTCTCGGTCCGGTCGTGCTGACCAGCGGCGATCCTGTCGGCATCTTTCGATTCACGCGTTCGCTTCTTGACACCACCTCGCTGGTTGTTGCGCCTGCCACGATTCCGATCCCGGGCTTTACGCCGCCGATCGGTTACCTGCCTGGCGGCGAGGTCATGCATCGACGCACGCCCTACATCACCGCCAGCGTCTCTGGCGTACGCGACTACGCACCTGGGGATAGCTTCAACCGCATCCACTGGCGCTCGACCGCGCGCACGGGACGCATGATGTCCAAGGAATTCGAGCTGGATCCCCTGGCCGACGTGTGGATCTTCCTGGATCTGCACCGAGATGCACAAGCCGCAACGCCATGGACCCCGCAGCCCAGCGGTCCGCTCTTCTGGACTGCTCGCAGGATGGAGCAGCGCATCGAGCTGCCGCCAAGCACGGTTGAATACGGCGTCACGATCGCTGCTTCGCTGGCGCAGCACTTTCTGCACATGGATCGGCAGGTCGGCTTCCTGAGTTATCCCAAGCGCCGTGAACTCATCCAACCCGATCGCGGGGAGCGGCAGCTTACCCGTCTGCTCGAGCTGCTGGCGGTTGCCCAGGCAGAAGGTGCGGTGCCGATCGCTCAGATGCTGGCCAGTGATGGCAGTCACCTGACGCGCCAGTCGACATTGATTGTCATCACCGCGTCCACTGACACCAGGTGGGTCACGGCGCTGCGAGGCCTACGCTCGCGCGGGGTGCAGGGCATCGGCGTCTTCCTGGCGGCCAGCACCTTCGGTCCCGCCCCTGAGTGGTCAGGCACGGTCGCTGATCTGCAAGCCAGCGGCTTACCTGCGTACCTGGTCAAACGAGGGGACGATCTACAGAACGCCCTCAGCCAACCGATCAGCGGCTCGGGGCGCGCGTCTGGAGGCGGCTGGCTGCCCCGCAGCGCTGCCTGACCGCGCCCGCGCGCTCTCTCCCGTGTCACCCACAAGGCATTCGAACGATCTGTTGGGCTCGAGAAGAGGAGGCTCAATGAGGATGCAATTTCGAGCAGTGCGGCGGCTGCCGATCCTGCTGCTCCTGGCCGTCTTCGCCGTCACCAGCGTTCTGCGCCTGCCGGTCGTATCCGCTACCGCAGCCGTGCATTCCCCGGGCTCGTTGACTCCCACCGCTTCTTCCGGACCGGACTGGACGGCGCCGCACGTGCCCGGCCAGCTTCTCGTCAAACTGGCCGATGCTTCGGCAGCCAACATCGCCGCGCTGGCTGCGCAGCCCGGGCTTTCACCGCAGGGCGCGATCCCGCAGCTCGGAATTGTGGTCGTCGAGGCGCCCGCGGCCACCACCGGCGCGGCGTTGGCCGCAGTGGCCGCCTCTCTGTCGACCAGCACTGCGATCGAGTGGGCGGAACCAAACTACACCTTTGTGCTCGATGCCGCCCCGCCCAACGATCCCTACTACGGGACGCAAGCACCCTACCTGAACCGGCTGGAGATGCCTGCGGCGTGGGACTTCACCACAGGGCGCTCGGATGTGGTCATTGCAGTCCTCGATACGGGGGTCGCCTTGGGTCATCCGGATCTGGCTACGGGCATCTGGATCAATCCCCTTGAGATCCCCGACAACGGCATCGATGACGACGACAACGGCTTCATCGATGACATCCACGGCTGGAATTTCGCGGGCAGGAACAACGTCGTAGCCGATGACTACGGGCACGGAACCCACGTAGCGGGCATCGCCGCTGCTCGCATCAACAATGGAATCGGCATCGCCGGCATCGCCGGGGGCGCGGCGATCATGTCGGTCAAAGTATTCTACCCGCCACCATACGTGTTGGGAACCTACGAGGATCTGATCCGGGGAATCATCTACGCCGCCGACAACGGTGCACGCGTGATCAACATGAGTCTGGGCGCATCGAGCTACAGCCGCGGCGAGGAGGCTGCGGTGGACTATGCGTGGAGCCGCGGTGCGGTCATCGTCGCGGCGGCAGGCAACACCGGGAAAAACACGTGGCACTATCCCGCCGCCCATCGCAACACGATCGCCGTGGCCTCCACTGACGCCTACGACCGCTGGGCCGGGTCGACCTACGGCGATTTCGTCGATGTGGCGGCGCCCGGCGCCAGCATCTATTCGACCCTGAGCAGCGGCGGCTACGGCTACATGAGCGGCACCAGCATGGCCTCTCCGCACGTGGCTGGCCTTGCGGGGCTGCTCTTTTCGCTTGACCCGCTGCTGACCAACGCCCAGGCGCGCGAACTAATCGAGCGCCACGTTGACGACTTGGGCGCGGCGGGCTCAGATCCCTATTTCGGACACGGCCGCATTAACGCGCGGCGGGCGCTGGCGGCCATACAGCCGGCGCCGCCCGTCCCAGGACCCTCGCCGCGGCCGCCGCTCCCGGAATGGCCGGCCGGCTGCCAGGACCTCCTGGCCGACGGCGATTTCGAGGCCGGGCTGGGTGACTGGCAGGCGCAGGGTGCGTGGGCTGTCGATGCGACGCGCGTCTATTCGGGCTCGGCCGCCGCGCACTTCGCAGGCGGACCCAATGCAGCCGGCGCACTCACGCGCACGCTGGCGTTGGCGCCCGCCAGCGGACTTGCCGCCGCCGGCTTCCCGGCCGAGGCCACACTCTGGTTTGCGTTTCGAATCGAGAGCGGAGACCGGGGATGGGGCAGCACGCCCGAGGCGCCGTACGACGACTGGTTGGTGGTGGATCTTCGCGCTGCTGATGGCACGCTCGCGAGATCGCTGCTGCGCACCGGGAATACTGCGGACATTGCACCCGGTCTGCCATGGGATCGTTACCTCTACCGCATGCAGCGGGTCGATCTGTTCTCGATCGGGACGCTTGGCGCGGTCGATCTGGTCTTCACAGCCTACAATGATGCCGACAGCCAACCCACCAGCTTCTGGATCGATGCCGTGCGGCTGTGCATGACGTGGGGCGATCCGCCGAAACGCCAGCACCTGCCTCTGCTACACCATTCCGGTGCGGCGGCGGGGTCGTCGCACCGGGGCGCCATCGCCGGGGATGTGACCCGCCCGGTCGGCCCCGCCCCCTGACTGCACTGGCATAACGGATGGCTGGGCACAGCCCAGCCATCCGTTATGCCAGTGCAGTCAGCCACTCCCGTAGGAACTGCACGGTCGACTCGAAGGCCAGCTCCGTCCAGGGGATTTGCGCCGGCGCGAACCAGCGCGCCTCGCTCACGTCGTCTCCGGCAGCCAGCTCGCCGCCGACCGGCACGGCGCGGTAGACGATCAGTATGCCGCGGCGCTCGTTCCAGCCCGCCAGCGGAGCAACACCGTGCAGGCCCTCCACCTGCACGGCGATTCCCGTCTCCTCTGCGATCTCGCGCGCCACTGCCTCTTCGGCGATTTCGTCGGCATCCATGTAGCCGGCGGGCAGCGCCCAGAAGCCAATGCGCGGCACGGCCGCCCGCCTCACCAGCAGCACCCGTGCGCCGTCACTGACCAACCCGGCCACGGCGACCTTCGGGTCGTTGAAGCGAATGAACCCGCAGTAGCGGCAGAAACGCCGAATGCGGCCGAACTTCATCCCTTCGGCAAGCGGTGCGCTGCAGCGTGGGCAGAAGATATAGGCAGCGTTCACGCGTTAGTGCTTGACCACCTGGCGCACCGCTCTCAGATTGCTGAACGGTGCGTTGCAGGGCGCCACACAGCCAGATGAGAGGATCAGGCGCCGGCCACCTGTCTGTGCGATGGCATCGGCTGCGCGCGCGCGCAGCTGCTCCGGGTCGCTGCGCAGCACATCGCGCCAGTGCTCCAGCCCGCCGCAGACGGCCCCGCGGAAGCGCTGCATCCCCTCCCGCAACGATGGGGGCGTCTCACGGTCATGCCAGTTGAGCGCCTGGCCCGGATAGCTTGCCACCACATCGAACATGACATCGGCGCCGTGCAGGTGCACCATGTTGAACCAGCAATCCGCCGCGGCCGCGAGGATGCGCCGATCATACGGCTCTCCAAACTCGCGATACTCCGCCTCGCTCAGCACGGCATAGCTGGCCCACTGGACTGCGTAGTAGATGCCGGCGATGCCGAGCGGCTTGCATGCTTCAATGAAGGCGATGACGCTGCGGGTGATCGTCTCCAAACCGGCATGCACCTGGTTGGGATGCCTGCGCAACTGCAGCAAGAGCTGCTCGGCGCCTGCGAGATGGCGCGCCTGAGCCAGTGGGCTGAAGACCGTCTGGATGAAAGGCGTCTCAGTCTTCACGGCCTCGCTGATCAATGCAAGGCACCGGAGCTGGCCGGCCAATGCTCCCTGCTGCGGGTTCAATACTGGCAGGCGTTCCCAGTCTTCGGGCGACTTAATGACCGTATTGATGTACTCACGCGTCCCCTCGTCGCCGCCGCCGAAGCGGGTCTGGATGCCCCAATCGACCAGGCAGAAGCTGCTGGCCGGGGAAACCTTGATGAAATCCCAGTCGTACTGGGCCTGCCAGGCCAAGGTGGCGTCCGCCAGGTCATCGGGGCGTTGGTCATCACCGGGGAAATGTCGCCAGAGCGCAACGGCAACCCGATCAGTCGGTTCTCCGGCGAACGTGGCAAGCAGTCGCTCGCGCCGGGTCATGGGTGGCGTCATATCAGGATTCTCCTCGAAGTCAAGACTCGCGACCAGATCGCCTTGCGCGACCGGATCGCCTTGCATCCTCGTCAGGACACCGATCTCAAGAGCCGGGGGCCGAAGATGGCAATGCCCACGGCCACCGCTGCGATGGCCGTGATCAGCACAGCGGCCGCACTGACATCCTTGGCGACCTTGGCCATCGGGTGATACTCCTCGGTCAGCAGGTCTACGGCCAGTTCAGCCACCGTGTTCACCATCTCGGCCGCAAAAACTACGCCCATTGTCAACACGATGACCGCCCATTCGAGAGGGGTCAGCCGCCAGAAGATCGCAGCCAGCACAACCACCGTCGCGATGACCAGGTGGACGCGCATGTTCCGCTGCGTTCGCACCACGTAGACCACGCCCGCTAAGGCGTACCCGAAGCTGCGGAGAAAGGCATTCACGACACGATCAACCCGCGGCAAGGGCGAGGATCTCGTCCTGTCGGGCCCACATGGCCGCTTCCTCATCGGGCTCTGCATGGTCGTAGCCCAGGAGATGCAGGGCGCCGTGAACTGCCAGCAGTCGCAGTTCGTCAGCGAGCGGCCGGCCCAAAGTGGCGGCCTGACGCCGCGTGAAGGGCAGGGCCACGACAATATCGCCCAGGTAGGCCGCCGCTTCCGGGGAGCTGACGAACCCGGGGGTCGGCTCCACTGCGGAAAAGGAGAGCACATCGGTGGGGCCGTCGATTGCGCGATACTGGCGATTGAGCGCAGCAACTGCTGCGTCGTCCGTGATTACCAGGGTGGCTTCGCCGCTCTCGTAGCCCTCGGCGGCAAGGGCCACTGCGATGACATGCGCCAGATCAGCCGCATCCACTTCGGCCAGAAACGGTTCATCGATTTGGATGCTGATGCGGTCGGCGGCCGGGTCAGACGGCGCGGGAGGCTCCAGAGTCTCGATTGGTGGTCGGTCCACGACGCTCCTCCTTGCCGGGGCTCACAGTAAGCTCTGCCGGCTGCACTTGAGGCTCAGGCGCCGGTTCGAGCGGCTGAGCGAGCATCGCCTCGGTCGGATAGGTGACACGCGGATGCTGCAGACCCCGCAAGACGTCGACGAACGCCTGCCGGATGTCGCGCAGGTCGTCAAGCGTCAGCGGGCATTCATCCAGTTGCCCCGCAACCATCCGGCTCTCGATGCTCTCGGCGACGATCTGTTCGATCTCCTCGACGGTGGCAGGACGCCGGGAACGCACCGTCGCTTCGGCGCCATCGGCGAGCATGGTGATAGCCGTCTCGATGCTCTGCGGCTTCGGGCCAGGATAGCGATAGGCATCCTTGTCCACAGAGTCCGGCGAACCAGCCTGGCGAGCGGCCTGGTGATAAAAATAAGACACAAGCAGAGTGCCGTGATGCTCTGGGATGAAGTCGATCACGCGATTCGGCAGTCGATGTTTCTGCGCCAGCCCGATGCCGTCCTTGACATGGCTGATGATGATCTGTGCGCTGGTGAAAGGATCGAGGCGGCTGTGCGGATCCGATCCTTCCGTCCGGTTTTCGATGAAGAAATAGGGGCGAATCGTCTTGCCGATGTCATGGTAGTAGGTCCCGACACGCGTCAGCAAAGAATCGGCGTTGAGCGCTTCGGCGGCCCGCTCGGCCATGTTGCTGACGATCAGCGTGTGGTGGTAGGTGCCGGGCGCTTTCAGCAGGAGTTGGCGCAGCAGCGGATGCGTGGGCCGCGACAGCTCGATGAGCTGCAGAGGGGTGACCACACCGAAGGCATAACCCAGCAGATAGACACCGAGCAGCGTGACGGTGATGGTGAGCAGCCCATTCACGAGCGAGGCGACGGATAGCTCAAAGAGGGTGCGCGCGTCGATCTTGCCGCCCGTCAGCGTGAAGGCCAAGACCGTCAGGAAGTTGGTGAGCACGACGGTCAGCGCGGCCAGCGCAAAATCGGCCAGGTGATCGCCGCGCCGCAGCCTGAGGGTCCCAGCCAGCGAGCCGGCGAAGGCAAAGGTCATCAGCGCCAGGTTGCCACCGGTCAGCCAGCCGATCAGCAGCACAAAAAGCCCGGCCATGACGAGCGCCAGCCGCTGGCTGACCAGCACCGACAGAATCATGGCAAGGGCGGCATACGGGTAGAAGTAAGACAGCAGGACGTGAAACGGGATCGCCAACCGGGCGAAAACAATGAAGACCAGGGTGAGCAAAGCGATGAGCCACGGCTCGGCCCGTCCCAACCAAAGCGGCGGTTCGATGCGCCAGAAATAGTAAAGAAACAGGATGCCGAGCAGCAGCAGAAACGCGGCCGTTCCGATCACCTCTTTCAGCGACTTGGTGGCCTGCTGCATCCCCAGCGCCTCCAACGCTTCGAGATCAAGCGTGGAAACGATATCACCTGCGCGCAAGATGGTCTCGTTACGTTCGATGGTCGTGGTGACCGGCTCGACCTGCTCCCGTGCGAGCTGGCGGCGCTGCTCGGTGCGCTCGGCATTGTAAAAGCTGTTAGGGACCACCAGATCTTCGACCAGGGCGCTGACTACAGCCGCTTCTTCATCGGAAAGATCGAGACGGACTCTGGCAGGAATCCTACGGCGTTCATCAGCCAGGTTGTTCTCGCGTATCTCCTCGCGCATGGCGCGCTCCAAGACTACCGGCGCCTCACTGGCAACGCGCTCCCAGGCTGGATTGGGCATCGTCAGCGTGCGGCTGATCACGTCAAGCGGCAGATCCAGCCCTGCGATGCTCTTGATTTGGGCGACCTTGGCAGTCGGATCGGAGTAGGCGTCGGCGCGGACCGAGCCGATGAAATCCAGGATGCGATTGGCCTGATTGAGCTGCTGGCGTCCCACGCGCGCCTGTGGCGGGTCGTAGATTTCGGGAACAGCATTGGCGGCGAGATCGCGGCGCTGTTTGGTCAGGCTCTCGCTGACGTAAGTGACCTGGCGGGATGCAATCACATCCGCCGACGCCACATCACCCTCGCGCAGCTCGACCTGCCCCGCCAGCGGCAAGCGGACCACCAGGACGATCAGGCTAAGCACGCCCACCACCAGCCAGATCGACAGGATGCGCACGCGCGCTGGCCACGGGATGTCCTGCGGCGTCATATGGCGTCGCACTCGCGACGGCCTGTACACGCTGGTTGGGAAAGTCGGTCCTGTCATTCTGCCTTGGCCGGCCTGTTAATCGGCTGAAGCGTTGGGCGTCAGGCCAGCAATTCCCGGACGATTCGATTGATCGTGTTGCCGTCGGCCACGCCCTTGAGATCGGAGTTCAGGCGCTTCATCACGGGACCGAGTCCTTTCATGTCGCTCACACCGAGTTCGGCGATGACGGCTTGGGCCCGCGCGCGTATCTGGTCCTCGCTGAGTTGCTGCGGCAGGTAGACCATCAACAAATCGATCTCCGCCTGCTCTTTGGCGACCAGATCGGGGCGGTTGCCCTTCGTAAACTCCTCGATGCTATCGCGGCGCTGCTTGATCTGTTTCGTGATGACCGCCAGCACCTCCTGGTCGTTCAGCGCGCGCGCCTCTGTGCCCGAGACCTTGGCCTGGGTGATCGCGGTTTTCACCCCGCGAATCGCGAGCTTGCGCGTCTCATCTTTGCTGCGGATAGCATCCTGCAAGTCGTTGTTCAGGCGTTCCTCAAGTGTCATCCTATGCTCCGTGCAGTAGGGGGAGCAGACCGGTCGCACGTCTGCCCCGTGGCGCCCTGCGTCGTCCTCACACGATCTCGCCCCACAGACTGTCCCCATCGAGGCGGGTCAGGAGCGTGGGCGTGATCCGATTGCGCAGCTCCAGATCGGGCGTAGTCGTCGTCGATACGCGGAGGTAGTTGTCGGTCAGGCCCGACCAGGTTGCGCCGCCCGCCCTGCTTTCCCACAGCACGGGCCGCACCTGGCCCAGGAATGACGCTCGCACGGCTGCGCCGAGCTGCGCGTCCAGCTCAGTCAGCTCCCGCACCCGGCGCTTCCGTTCGGCCTCTGTCACCTGGCGGTCGAAGCGCGCAGCGGCCGTCCCCTCGCGTGCAGAGTAAGGAAAGATATGCATGTGCGCAAAACCGGCGCGACGAGTCAGCGCCAGTGTTTGTGCAAAATCCTCTTCAGTCTCGCCGGGGAAGCCGGCGATCAGATCGGTGGTGATCGTCACGCCGGGAATACGAGCGCGCGCCGCGGCGACTAACGCCTCGAAGTCGGCAACGCGGTTGCGTCGCGCCATGCGTCGCAGCACCGCGTCGCTCCCCGATTGAACGGGCAGGTGCAGGTGTGGCATCAGCCGGTTGCTGTGGGGTCGCGTCCATAGATCGAAGAACGCAGGCGCCAGATCAAACGGCTCCAACGAGGAGAGCCGCATGCGCGGCATCGCCGTGTCGGCCAGCAGGGCAGCGACTAATTCACCTAGACCCGTCCCCAGGTCGCTGCCGTAGCCTCCGAGGTGAACCCCTGTCAGCACAGCTTCCTGGGCGCCGGCCGCATGCAGCGCATTCACTTCCGCCACCACATCGGCGATGGGCCGGCTGCGCTCATCACCGCGCGCCACAGTCACGATGCAGAAGGTGCAGCGATTGCGACACCCATCCTGCACTTTGACGAAGGCGCGGGTGCGAGCAGACAACACCGGGGAAGTCGGGAGGCCAGGAAGATCCGCCTGCCTCTCCACCGGCAGCCGTGAACACGCTGCCTCCGACTCGATCAGCGCGAGCAACTCATCCTTGCGCGCGTTCCCCACCACAGCTTCGACGCCCGGCAATCGCGCCGCTGCCTCGCGCTCCAGCGTGGCATAGCAGCCGGTGATCACCAGGCGCGCCGCAGGGTTGGCGCGTGCGAGTCGCCGCGCGGTCTGACGGCTCTGCCGCGCGGCTTCGCCCGTGACCGCGCACGAGTTCACCACACAGAGATCCGCCTCCTCGGCGGAAGCAGCCAATTGATGGCCGGCGCCCGCCAACTGACGACCCAATGCGCTCATCTCAGCGTAGTTCAGGCGGCATCCCAGCGATTCCAGGTAAATGCGCATGGACCAAGTATAGCGGAAAGACAAGATCAGGACAAGTACCCCGCGGCGCGCAGCCACGCCTCAGTGCGACGCATCCCTTCGACGAACTCGACTTCAGGCGCGTAGCCCAACACACGTTTCGCCTTCGCCACACTGAACTGGGATGGGTTGCGCCGAAAGTGGAGCGACCACGGCCCGATTGCCGGCCGGCCGGCGATGCGCCGCGCCAGCCGCGCCGGCGCCGTCCGCGCCAGCGCGGCCGACCAGCCAGGCACGGTCGGGAGGTCGTCTTTGCCGAGCATGCGTGCGTAGGCCAGGTAGAAGTCGCGAAACGTCACGGCCTGATCGTCGCACAGGTTGAACGTCTCGCCCAGTGCAGCCGGCCTCGCCAGCGCCAGGAGCAGTCCATCGACGAGATTGTCTATGTAGCCGGTCGTCACCAACCCTTGATCGCGCCCCAGCAGCATGAGCCGGCCTGCCTTGATCTGCTCGATCGGACCGATCGTCCACGCACCCCCACGGGGGCCGTAGGTGGAAGCCGGACGGATGATAACCCATGGCAACGACGACGCGCGGACCAGCGACTCTGCGGCGATCTTGCTGTCGGGATAGGCCTGACCGACAGGCGGCGTCGATGCCAACTCGTCGATCAGCGGGGTGGAATTGACTCCGTAGACCGCCACACTGCTGATGTAGATGAGGCGCTCGACCCCTGCGGCCTCGGCCGCAGCCAGGACATGGGCTGTGCCTTCGACGTTCGTCCGCCATGCTAGCTCGGACGACAGCTCCGGCCCGCCCGTCCAGGCGGCCGCATGGACGACCGCGCGGCAATCAGCCACCGCCTGCCGCAGCGATGCGGCATCCAGGAGATCGGCGGCGACGACCTGCGCGCCTCGCTCCGCCAACCAGGCCGCCGACTCGGGCCGTCGTGCGGTGCCGCGCATGGCGCACCCCTCCTCGGCCAGCCGCTCGGCCAGGTGCGACGCAATGAAACCGGCAATGCCGGTGATCAGAACAGGTTGGGGGATGCCGGGGCCTGTTGGATCGGGCTCCGGGAGCAGGTGTCGGAGGTCGGACATGGTTCTCATCCTGGGGCCGGTTTGCCGACTAACCGTTTTGGCGGCCCCATTGTAGCCCACCCTGCACGGATGGCCAATCCGGCCGGCGTTGCCGAAGGCCGGGGAACGTGGTAAACTGCTCGCCGGAAAAGACAAGCCATGACAGAGCCCACCTGGAAACACTACCTGACCGATTACAACGAAGGCCTCGGCCTGGTCTACGAACGTTTCGTGCTCAACGATTTCCTGCTCCACCTGAAGGGCCAGTACGGGTTCCAGAGCGTGTTGGAGGCGCCCGTTTTCGGCATGGCCGGAGTCAGCGGGATCAACAGCGTATGGCTGGCGCGCGTCAAGTGCCAGATCACTCTAGCCGACGACAACCCGGAACGACTGTCCGGCATCCAGCGCATCTGGGGCGAGCTGGAACTGCCGGCAACCTTCGTGCAGGTGGAAGAGTGGGCAAGCCTGCCGTTCCAGGAACGAAGCTTCGACCTGGTGTGGGATTGGGCGGCGCTGTGGTGGCTCAAGGACCCCACAGCGCTGCTCCGTGAGCTGGTGCGCTGCTCGCGCAAGCTGATCTTCGTGGCCATGCCGAATCCGGTGCAGATCGGCTACCAGTTCCGCAAGTACGTCGCCGAGCCGGAGTTCGTCGAACACGTCGACGAGAGATGGACGAACACCGGTATGATCCGCCGCCAGTTGGAGGCGTTGGGAGTCGAGATCCTGGCCCAGGGCGTGCTTGACATCCCGCCCTGGCCCGACACAGTGATGCCTGCCAGTGAGCTTCTAGGGAGGCTCGGCATCCGCTCGAAGAAGCTCCAGGGCCGCTTCCAGGGCGAGGGCTGGCAGTGGTCGACAATGGACTTCTACCTGGGCCGTCAGGCCGACCTGTACGATCGGGTCGCGAAGTATATGTGGCTGGAGCGTCTGGCGATCCCCTGGCGGCTCAAGCAGATCTGGGCGCATCATCGGTGGGTGCTGGGTCGCGTGCCTCTTCGGCGAGAGACGGCTGAAGATGGACGGTAGAGAGCAGAGCCTGCAGACCGGACGGCCACTTCCCCCTCCATCTTCCGGCTTCACCCTCGGCAATCCGTGGCTCCAGATCGCTCTCATTCTCGCGGTCGCAGCGTTCTTCCGCTTGTGGCAGATCGACGGCACCCCACCCGGGTTGTTCGGAGATGAGGCAACCGACGGGCTGGACGCACTCGATGTGCTGGCCGGCCGCGGTGCGGTCTTCTTCCCCGCCAATTTCGGCCGGGAGGGCCTGCACATGTGGCTCGTGGCCGGCATGTTTCGGTTGATGGGCGTAACTCCTCTCGCTCTGCGGCTGCCTTCTGTGCTGGCGGGCATCGCGACCGCGCTCGCAACCTATTGGCTCGGTCAAGAGCTGATCGCATCCTACCTCACTGCTGGCGACCTGCCGCGGGCCGAACGCGAACGCTCTCTTGGCCCCCGATTTGCTTCGCCCAGCCCGTTGGTCGCTTTCATCCCGTTGGTTGCAGCGCTCTACGTTGCGACCTCTTTCTGGCACGTGCATTTCTCGCGCTTCGGCATCCGCGGGGTATTCACGCCGTTGTTCGGCGCGCTGGCGTTCGCAGCCTTCTGGCGGGCGGTGAACCAGGCGCGCCAAAAGAGCGGCGAATCGCCAGAGCACAGCTCGCAGGGCGCAACCCGGTGTTCGCAGCTCGCCTGGTTTGCACTCAGCGGCCTGTTTCTCGGCCTCGCCGGGCATTTCTATACGGCCAGCCGCTTCTATCCGCTCTTCCTCGCCGGCTTCCTGGTCTTGCAGGCGGTGCTCGATTATGCGGTGGGCCGGAGAGCGCGGGCCATCCTGCGGCGCTGCGCGCTGGGCATCGCGGTGCTGTTCACGGTCGCCGCTTTGGTCTTCGCACCGCTGGGGCTCTACTTCGTCCAGCATCCGGGCAGCTTCATGCAGCGGGCAGCCGAGGTGGCGGCGACCAATGCGGCCAACCCGTGGCTGCAGATGGGCCGCGCCGCGGCGGCGAACGTGATGCAGTTTTTCATCCCCGGCCAGGGCGATCCGGAGCAGTTCTACAATCTGCCCCGCCGCGCCGTGTTCGACCCGTTGACGGCGCTGCTGGCGCTGGTCGGCGTTGCCGCACTGCTGTGGCGATGGCGACAGCCCGCAGCGCTTTTTCTGCTGACGTGGCTTCCGGCGTTGCTCCTTCCGTCTTTTCTGGCGACCGATCGCTGGCCCACCCTGCCGCGCGTGTTGGGCGTGATTCCCGGGGTGTACTTCTATCCGGCGGTGGGGCTGCTGTGTGTGGCGGGAGTGGCGGCGAAGGCGCTGCAGCTCAATGAGAGGATCGGGCCGGCCGGAGAACAAGAGAGTTCTCCCTCTCCCCTGCGCGCCGCGCTTCTCCTCCGGCTGCGTATGCTGGCAATCCCTCTTCTCTGCACTCTCGCGCTGCTGGCACATGCCGGCGCCACCTTTCGCGACTACTTCCCCACCTGGGGCCGCTCGCAGGCCACCTTCGATGCGTTCGAAGGGGATATGGCCGCCGCAGCCAGCTGGCTGCGGAACAACGCGCCGGCCGGCCACGTCTATCTTTCGTCCGATATCTATCGCCACCCGACATTCATGCTGCTGGCCGAGCAGGCAACCGTGCAGACCTATTTCCAGCACCGCAACCCGAAGCTGAGCTGGTTCGATGCGCGATCGGCGCTGCCGCTGCCGCCGCCCGGCGAGTCTGCGACCTACCTGATCGGGTCCGGCGCGCCGCTAGCAGAACAAGCCACCGTGCTCTTGGGCAATGCACCGGAAAGAGATCGCGTGCCGGCCCCCAACGGTTCGCCGGCGCTCACGGTGATCGAGCTGCCGCAGGACGTGCGACCGTCGCTGCAAGGCATCACGGTGAACACAGCGATCACGTTCACCGATCAGTTGGCGCTAATCGGCGCCGGGCTTGCCCGCAATCGGGAGGGTGCGCTGTGGCTGACCCTGGCGTGGCGCACGGCCGGCCCGGATTTGGCCGGCTGGCAGGGATATCGCCTGGAGGTTGCGGGACGGCGGCCCGAAGGCGATCCCTGGCAGGATGATGTGCCGTTCGAGGCGTTCCGAGCGTCGGAGTGGACTCCCGGCGGCAGTTTCGTTTCCTGGCACAAGCTGGATGTGCCCGACGCCGCGCTGCTGGGCGATCTGCGCCTGCGCCTGCTGCACACCGAGGAGCGCCGCCCCATTGGAGCCGCCGATGCGGCCGATGGCTGGCACGCCGTCCCGTTGCGTTGACAGGCAGCACACCCGGACCCAGCAGATCGAAACGTTGGTCCCGTCCATTCCTCGCCGCGACTTGTTGGCGGGCACACCGTATGGTACGATCACGCTATGACCGACCTTGTTGAGGCGCACAGCGCTCGCGCTCGAACACGCACCTCCTGGATCATCCTCGGCCTCTTTGTCGTTCTCACGCTCATCCTGACGTGGCCGGTTGCGGCGGTTCTCGACTCCCGGCTGCCCGGCACGGCCACCTGGGCATTCGATGAGTCGACCTTTGCCTGGAACATCTGGTATTTCAAGCACGCCCTGCTCGACCTCCGCACCAACCCTCTTCACACGGAGCTGATCTGGCATCCGTTGGGCATCGACCTGATCCTCTACACCTACAATTTCTTCAATGCCATCACTGCACTGCCTCTGCTCTTAGCCAGCAGCGCGGGTCCGCTCCTGGCCAGTGGGACGCTGGGCGGCGGGGCGCTGGCCAGCAACGCAACGGTGCTCCTCGCCACCGCTCTCAGCGGTTTCGGCGCCTATCTGCTCACGCTTCACATCCTGGGCGCCGCATTTCGCACCGCATCCGCCGCATCCGACGGACGGTCTCGGGGCCCCGACGCCCAGCCTTCGGACGTGCTCCGCCTGGCCGCCATTCTCGCCGGCATTATCTACGCTTTTGCCTCGAATCGCGCGGTCTATACGGCGCTGGGCCACTACAACATAGCGACAACCCAGTGGCTGCCGTTCTACGCACTCTACCTTGTGAGGCTGCTCCGCGAGCCGAAGCCCCGGAACGCGGTGCTGGCCGGCTTCTTCCTGACCCTGGCAGCCCTCACCGATATGACCTTCGCCGCGCTCCTGGCGCTCTTCACCCTGATCGTGTTGCTGGCGATGTGGGGGGAGCTGACTGCGCGCCGGGCAGCAATGAAATGCCTGGTGTTGGCCTGGGGAGTGCTGGCGGTCATCTGGACGCCCGTGCTGATCCCGATCGCTCGCGAGTTCGTGGCAGGCGACTACGGCAGTTCGGGTTGGGGCGAGAGCCTGAAGCTCAGCGCGGACGTCGTGGGACTGGTGACGCCGACCGATCTGAACCCGTTGGTCAACGATCGTCGTGCAGCGAGCGATGTATGGCCGGCCGCGCTACGCGCCGTGGAGGAAGGGAAAGGTCGGTTCAGTGACGTTAATACAGTCTTCCTGGGATTCGTCACGCTGACGCTGGCAGTGGTCGGCGCAGTCACGGCGCGACGGCGAGTGGCCGCCTGGATCTGGGTGGCGCTTGTCTTCGGAGTCTTAGCTCTCGGCCCCCTGCTGCAGATCGCCGGTCGCTATCGGTTCAGCCTCGACAATCTGCTGCCCGAGGGGGTTACGCTGCCGTTGCCATTCGCAGTGCTCCATTTCGTGCCGGTCATCAACGCTAACCGCGCGCCTAATCGCAACAGCACGCTCCTGATGCTGGCGCTTGCCGTACTGGCGGGATGGGGCGTCGCCTGGCTTCTGGCAGGCATCACCCGGCGATCACACCGGAACACAACAGCGGGTGCAAGGCAGACTGCTCACGGCGCACGGTTCACGCCCGTCCTGACCTCCTCGCTTGCCTGCCTGCTCGGCCTCCTGATCGTACTCGAACACCTGGCCGTCCCGCTGCCGACCACCGACGCGGTCATTCCCGAGGTCTACCGCCGCATCGGCGGTGAGAAGGAGGAGTTCGCCGTGATGCAGTTGCCGCTCGGCTGGCGCGACAGCTACGGCGTGCTGGGCAGCGAGCAGACGAACCTGCAGTACTTCCAGACCGGGCATGGCAAACCGATCATCGGCGGGAACATCAGCCGTGCGCCCGCCGGAAAGATGAGCTACTTCGCCCGCATCCCCCTCTTCAAGGCGCTGACCGACCTCGAACTCTATCGCGACGTCGATGGGCCAACCGACGCGGCCGCGCGCGCCGGCGCGGCCGCGTTGATGTCGCTCTACGATGTGCGCTATTTCGTCACCACGCCCCCGATTCCGGGGCGCTTTCCCTATCAGGACACGTGGCAGCGCACCGAAGCGTACGCGCTCGACCTCCTTCCGTTGGAGAAGCCGGCCGTGTGGGAGCAGGACGGCTATCGCGTCTACCGGGTGATCCAGCCGCCGATTCCTTTTCCATTCCGCGTCGATGTCGGTGCAGCCGGCGCCGAGCCGCACCTGGGCCCCGGGTGGGATGTACGGACGGATGAACAGCCGTACAGCGCCACCGCCAACTGGGTGACGGGCCGAGCGGCAGAGCTCTACCTGCCGCTCGACGGAC
>CAYRFV010000017.1:0-12465 GCA_964423545.1 uncultured Anaerolineales bacterium
GATATCGCACACGATCTTCTCGCCGCGATATTCTCGCTCGCCGACCACCCTGCCCGACAGCGCAGACACCCGCTTCGCCGGCCCCAGGATGCCGGTCAGGGTGTGCAGACAATAGACCGTCACATCATATTGCGGCCCGCCGCCCGGCTTCTTGAAGTACCAGGCCGGGTTGACATCGGTCAGGACGTCGGCGCCGGTGCGGAACTCCTCGCGCATGTGATACTCGCCCACGCCGGCCGTCCCGGTGATGCACCAGGACAACCGGCCCAGCGCGCCCGCCAGGATCCTGGCGCGGATGCGGCGATTGTGCGGGTGCAGCATCTGTCCGGGCGAGGCGACGATATGCACGCCCCGCTCCGCTGCGCGGGCCATCAGTTGGTCCGCCTCGGCCACGGTCGTGGTCATCGTCTTGTTGAAGTGGAGATGTTTGCCGGCCTCCACCGCCGCCAGCCCCTGCTGGTAATGCAGACCAATCGGGGAGCAGATCGTCACGGCATCCACATGCGGGTCGGCCAGCAGCTCCTCGAAGGAAAGATAAGCCGCCGGCACGCCGTACTTTAGGCTGGCCGCCTCCGCGCGGCCCGGCGCTGGATCGCAGACGGCCACCACGCGCACCCGATCCTGCACATCGGGCAGCGTGAGATGCGACAGTGCGCCGCGCAGACCGATAGCCCCTGCCCCCACTACGCCCATGCCGACGATCTCCGCCATCCGACGCTCCTTTTCGCGATCTGTTTGCGGTTCACCGATCGAGAGAGTTAATATCACACAACAAAGGAGAAGGCAAGAGTTGCACGGGAGCGCGATTCCGGCGGCCGCGGCCAACGCCTTCCCATTCTTGGGATATCGCTTCGAGTGTGCTAAACTTAGCACATATTTCGCCGAACCGAGAAGGAAGCCATGTCGAAATCCGCACAGAATCTGCTTGTCCTGGCCGCCGCGGTCTGGTTGGCCGGATGCACTGCCCTCACGAGCGGCGCCACCTCGCGTCGGGGTGGCGCCGAGGAGCCCACCCCGACGCCCATCCCAACCGCGATCGTGCCGGTCAATCCCGTCTACACCGTGCAGCGCGGCGAAGTCGTCAAGGAGCTCCAGTTCACCGGCCGGGTCTCTCCGACGAGCGAGAAGGAGCTTTTTTTCCGCACCAACGGCCGTATCCGGCGCATCGCCGTCAAAATGGATGACATGGTGAAGCAGGGGGACCTGCTGGCCGAGCTGGAGAACGACAACCTGGAGCGCGATCTGGCCGCGGCCAGGCTCAACTACGACCGCGCCAAGTCCAAGCTGGACGATTCGAAGCGTTCGCTCGATGCGCAGCGCGCCAAGGCCAAGCTCGGCATGGAGATCGCGCAGATCAATCTGGATCAGGCGCGCGCTCAGGATCTGACCCCGCGCAAGACGCTGGCGGCCATCGACCTGGAGAAGGCGCAGCTCGCGCTCGCCAAGGCGCAGCAGGCCTATGATGGCATTGCCTGGCGGAATGACAAAGCGGCAACGGCTGAGGCCGCCAACCTGCAGCAGGCGACCCTCAACTATAACCAGGCAAAGGCCAACTACGACCTGGCCATGCAGTCGCTCGCCAACCAGCGGTTCCAGATTGCGATCCTGGAGAAGCAGGTTCAGCAGGCGCAGCTGGCCGTTGACGAGCTGAACAAAGAGGCCGATCCGCTGCTGGCAAACGACCTCGAAGTGGCCGGCCTCAACGTCAAGCGGCTGGAGGCCGCGCTCGCCGACGCGCAGATTCGTGCGCCATACGATGGCAAGGTGATGTCGATCTCGGCAACCGAGGGACGCGCCGCCACCGCCTTCCAACCCGCCATGGTGCTCGGCGATCTCAGCAAGCTGGAGATCAAAGCCAATCTGAGCAGCACCGAGGTCGGCCAGATGGCCGTCGGCATGCCGGCCAAGCTCTCCCTCTCCTCGCGACCGAGCGAGAACTTCGACGGCTCAATCGCGCGCCTGCCTCCGACGACGATCCCAACCGGCGTCAACGCGGCGGACGTCGATAAGGCCACGGTCGTCGGCATCACTGATCCGGCCCGCGCCGCCAAGCTGGAGTTGGGCGACCTGGTCAAGACGATCGTCACGGTCACCAAGAAAGAGGATGCGTTGTGGCTGCCGCCGCAAGCCATTCGCACCTTCGAAGGCCGCAAGTTCGTCGTCATCAAGGACGGGGCGGGCCAGCGCCGCGTGGATGTGAAGACCGGCATTGAGAGCGTGGATCGTGTCGAGATCATGGATGGTCTGACGGCCGGGCAGCAAGTTCTGGGACAGTAACGCGTGCGCATCCTCCTTCGCGCCTGGGCGATCCTTGTCGTCGCAGCCAAGCGCCTTGTCGCGCAGCGCAGCCTGGCGCTGGCCGTCATCCTGGGGCTGATCGTTGCGGTGGGACTGGCCGTGAGCCTGCCGCTCTACGCCGACGCGGTCAACTACCGGGTGCTGCAGGAGCAACTGGACGCCAAGCCCGGCACGGTGGCCATGGAGCGGCCACCCTTTGCCTTCATGCATATGTACATGGGCAGCCTGTCGACGCCGCTCGAATGGGCCGACACAGAACCGGTCGATGACTACTTCAAACATCGCGCGGTTGGCGACCTGGGCCTGCCCGAAAAGATCAGCGTCCGCTATTTTGCCACCGACAAGCTCGCCCTCTACAACAACGACCCGGCCGCCTATGGCGGCAACCAGAAACCGCTGGAGTGGATCAACCTCGGAACGGCCACCGACCTGGCGCCGCATATCCAACTGATCGAAGGCGCATTCCCCGGCCCGGCCACGCCCGCAGCCGACAGCACCCTCGATGTGCTGGCCCACGAAGCGCTTGCCACCAAGGTGGGGCTGCAGACGGGGGAAACCTATGTCTTGCTCGATCGCAGCGGCGCGTTCGGCAAGGGCAGGGCGACCCAGATCCCGGTGCGTATCACGGGCATCTGGCGTGCGCTCGACGAGAACGACGAGTACTGGTTCTTCCGGTCCGACGCGTTCGCTGATGTGTTCCTGGTGCCCGAGGAAACCTTCCGGGACCGCATCAGCCTGTTCAACAAGGGCGAGATATACCTGGCCGTGTGGTACCAGGTGATGGACGGTTCGGCCGTCCATGCCGAGAGCGTCGACGGATTGGTGGCCAACATCCTGCGCGTCCAGCAGACGGCCGCCGGCCTGCTGCCCAACTTGCAGCTGAGCATCTCGCCGATGGAGGCGCTTCAGAAGTACCAGGAGTCCACCTCGTGGCTGTCGGTGGTGCTCTACGCGTTCAGCGTGCCGATCCTGGGCATGGTGATGGTCTTCGTCGGATTGGTGGCCGGCCTGGCTGCCGAACGCCAGCGCAACGAGACCGCGATCTTTCGCAGCCGCGGCGCGGCGATCAGCCAGGTGGTCGGCATCACCTTCAGCGAAGGAGTGATCCTGGGCGCGATCGCGCTGGCCGCCGGGCTGCTCCTCGGCGAACGGGTGGCCAGGATGATGGGGAGTGCGCGCGGATTCCTTGATTTCAGCGCACAGACCGACCTGCGCATCGGCCTGACCACCGGCGGCCTGCGCCTGGGCATGATCCTGCTGGGTGTGGCGCTGCTGACGCAGATGGCGCCGTCGTTCGCGAACGCGCGGCACACCATCATCACCTACAAACAGGAGCGCGCGCGGGTGATGCGGCGGCCCTGGTGGCAGCGCGCCTGGCTCGATGTGCTGCTGTTGATCCCGGCCGCCTACGGGACCTATCTGCTCCGGCGGCAAGGCAGCGTCGTGGTGCCGGTCGTCGGCACGCAGCTGCCGCAGGATCCGTTCCAGAATCCGCTGCTCTTCCTGGTGCCGGCCCTGGGCATCTTCGCCCTGACGCTCCTGATGCTGCGCGTGCTGCCGCCGCTGATGTCGGCGTGCGCCTGGCTCATCAGTCACACGCGCAGCGTGGGCCTGCTGCTGACGGCCCGGCACCTGTCGCGCACCTACAGCGCCTATACTGCGCCGCTGATTCTGCTGGTGTTGACGCTCAGCCTGTCGGCTTACACCGCGTCGCTGGCCGAGACGATGGACAACCACACTTACCAACAGCAGGCCTATGCCGTCGGCGCCGATCTGATGCTGGACGAGCTCGGCGCATCGACGGGGGGGCTCGAAGGCTTCGGCGAGATGGGCGGCGGTTCAGCCAGCGCCAGCCAGCCATCCTCGATCCCCGAAGCTGAGTGGGAATTCCTGCCGGTCTCGGAACACCTGAAGATACCGGGCGTCCAGGCTGCTGCACGGGTGGGGCGCTACGATGCAACGATCGATGTCGGCGGCAAGGGGCAGAAGGCGCAGTTCATCGGCATCGATCGCGTCGATTTCGCGCAGATCGCCAATTGGCGGCGCGACTACGCTGCCGCGAGCCTCGGCGCGTTGATGAATTCCCTGGCAATCGTCCCCAACGGCGTGCTCGTGCCCGAGGAGTTCCTCGGGCAGTACGCGCTGCGGGTCGGCGATCGGCTGCGCGTGACGCCCAAGGCCTCGGGGCACTCTGCGAACCTCGACATGCAGATTGTCGGCACGTTCTCTTTGTGGCCGACCTGGTATCCCGACCCGGCCAAGGGCCCGCTGATAGTCGGCAACCTGGACTACTTCTTCGATAAGCTGGGCCTGCAAGTTCCCTACGAAGTCTGGGTGAAACAGAAGCTCGGTGAGCCCACGCAACCGATCGTCGAGGGCGTGCGCGAGCTGGGCATGAAGGTGATCGACTTCGAGTCTGCGCCGCTGCGCATCGGCAAAGAGCTGAGCCGGCCCGAGCGCCAGGGGCTGTTCGGCTTCCTTTCGGTCGGCTTCGCCGCCGCAGCGCTGATGACGGTGCTGGGCTTTCTGCTCTATGCCTTCTTTTCGTTCCGGCGCCGCTTCATCGAGCTGGGCGTCCTGCGCGCCGTCGGCCTGTCGGTCAGCCAGATGACGGTGCTGCTGGCCTCCGAGCTGGCGGCGCTGCTCCTCACCGGGGTGGCTGCGGGCACGCTGCTGGGCGCGCTGGCGAGCGAACTGTTCATCCCGTTCCTGCAGGTGGGCGCCGGCCCGGCCGCGCGCGTGCCGCCGTTCCAGGTGATCATCGCCTGGCCGACGATCCTGCGCATCTACGGGCTGATGGGTCTGCTGTTCCTGGGGACGCTGATCCTGCTGGCGGCGCTGCTGCTGCGCATGCGCATCTTCCAGGCTGTCAAAATGGGCGAGTCGGTATAGAAGGGTTCTCGTGGCTGAAAACGAATTCATCCTCTGCGAAAACCTGGTCAAGATCTACCGGGTGGCCAATCTGGAGCTAGTGGCGCTCCAGGGCCTCGATCTGATCGTCGAGCGGGGCGAAATGCTCGGCATCATCGGGCCGAGCGGCAGCGGCAAATCGACGCTGATGAACATCCTGGGCGGCCTCGACCGGCCCTCGGCGGGCCGCGTGCTCGTCGATGGCCGCGATCTGCGGAAGATCCCCGATGCGGCGCTCGACGGCTATCGCCGCACCACGGTCGGCTTCATCTGGCAGCAGAGCAGCCGCAACCTGGTGCCGTATCTGACGGCCGAGGAGAACGTCACGCTGCCGATGACTTTCGCCGGCGCCACGCCGCGCGCCAAGGGCCAGCGCGCGAGGGAGCTCCTGGATGCCGTCGGACTGTCGCAGCGCCGCCGCCACCGGCTGGCGCAGATGTCGGGCGGCGAGCAGCAGCGCGTCGCCATTGCGGTGGCGTTGGCCAACCGGCCCAAGCTGTTGCTGGGCGACGAGCCGACCGGCGAGATGGATACGGCGACCGCGCTGGCGATCTACGATCTGCTGCGCGAACTGAATCGGCGCTACGAGCTGACCACCTGCATCGTGAGCCACGACCAGACGATCGCACGCCACGTCGACCGGGTGGTCGCCATTCGCGACGGCAAGACCTCGACCGAAACGATCCGCCAGACGGTGGCAGGAAGCCAAGCCAGCGACGGCGCCGAAGAGGGCGCGCCGCAGCATATCTTCCATGAACTCGTGGTGCTCGATTCGGCCGGGCGGCTCCAGGTGCCGAAGGATTATCTGGAGAAATTTGCCATCCGCGGCCGTGCGGTGCTCGACGTGACGGAGGAAGGGATCCTGATCCGGCCGGCGCAGGTGACGCAGGAGAGCCAGACCGCCGCAGTCGCCACGGTCGCGACCGGCGCCGTGTCGGCGTCCGGCGGCCTGCGCAGGCGGCTGCTGGGGTCGGATGGCGTCTTCGGCCGGCTGGGCCGGCGCAGGGCGGCGGGCGAGGAGGGCGGCGATGGCCACTGAGAATCGTCCCGGCGATCGCCAGGATGCCCCCATCGTGCAGGCCATCGACGTGGTGCGCACCTACCGGCTGGGCGCGTCGAGCGTCTTCGCGCTGCGCGGGGTCAACCTGAGCGTGACGCCGGGCACCTTCGTGGCGCTCAAGGGGCGTTCGGGCAGCGGCAAGACGACCCTGCTCAACTGCATCGGCGGGCTGGACCGGCCCACATCGGGCGTCATCGAGATCTTCGGCCGGCCGCTGGACAAGATGAGCGAGAGCGAGCTCACGCGCTGGCGCCGCGAACACATCGGCTTCGTGTTCCAATCGTTCGCGCTCCTGCCCACCCTCTCGGCCTACGAGAACGTGGAGCTGATGCCGCGATTGGCCGGCAAGGGCCGCAAGGCGTGCCATCAGCAGGCCGATAGCTGCCTGGAGCTGGTGGGGCTGACCAAATGGAAGCATCACCGGCCGTTCGAGATGTCGGGCGGCCAGCAGCAGCGCGTGGCGATCGCGCGGGCGTTGGCGAACCACCCGGCGCTCATGCTGGCCGACGAGCCGACCGGCGAGCTGGACAGCACGACGGCGCGCGAGATCCTGGGCCTCTTCCGCCGCATCGTGAAGGAGCAGGGCACGACGCTGCTGATGGCGACGCACGACCCCCTGGTCGACGAATACGCCGATCTGATCGTGCGGCTGCAGGATGGGCAGATCGTGGGCGAGGAATAGGCAACGCGCCGGGGTGGCCCGTCACCGTACCCACCCCGGCGCCAATCCCCTTGTCCGATGCGTCCTCGCTCCCGCGCTCGCCGGGTGGGCCGTCCGTTCCAGCCCGACCCGTGCGGCCGCACGCATCCTGTCTTCACCGTCTCGACTATCCACACGCATCCATCCGCGCGACCTGGGCCGAAAAACAGATTGACAATCGCTTTCCATAGTTGTAGAATAGTCCTCAAGATGTTTTCTCCCTGCGAGCTATGACCCGGCTGCCAGGTGGCCGTCGCCTATCCGCCGCGACCACCGGCCGCCGTCGGGTGCCGCCAGGAGGGGTGCCATGGCCTTTCGTTCCTTCCGCGTCAGCTTCCTGTTCGCGCTTGCCGGCGTCCTGTTGGCGGCGACGGCCTTCGCGACCCCGCCGGCCGCACTGGCCGCGGAGGCGCCCCCCACGCTCGTCGCAATCGACCCCGCAGCGGCCTACAACTACCAGCGCGTGACCGTGACCCTCACCGGCGCCGGTTTCGAGGCGACCCCCAAGGTCTTCCTGAACAACACGCCGCTCCCCGAGGTCACCCTGGTCAGCTCGACCACGCTGACGGCCACCGTTCCCGCCGACCTGCCCGGCGGCGCCTATGCCCTCACTGTGTTCAATCCCGATGGCCAGAGCGCTGCCCTGCCGGGCGCCTTCACGGTGCTCCTGAGCGGCGATGGGACGCTGAGCCCCTGGCAGATGACGACTTCGCTGGCGACAGCGCGACAAGGTCACAGCGTGGTTGCCGTCGGCAACTATCTCTATGTCTTAGGCGGAGGCGTACCAGGTGTATCCGGTAGTTCCAATAGTGTAGAGCGAGCGGCCCTCCATGAGGACGGAACGCTCGGCGAGTGGGAGCCTATGGCTGCCATGGTCATGCCGAGAGCAGGTCTGAGGGCAGTGGTGTCCGACGGCTACATCTACGCGGTGGGCGGCGTTCTCGGATTATTAAGAAGTGTGGAGTATGCCGCCATCAACGACGATGGCTCGCTCGGCCCCTGGCAGCTGACCACCTCGATGACCGGGAACAGAGACGAGCTGGGCGCAGTGGCAGTCAACGGCTACCTCTACGCCCTTGGCGGAGTAGACGGCGAATTGCTGAAAAGCGTGGAGCGAGCGCCGATCCAGGCCGACGGATCCCTGGGACCCTGGCAGCCCACGACCCCGATGACATCATTTCGCGCTGCGTTCGCGGCCGTCCAGGCGGACGGCTATATCTACGCGCTGGGGGGTGACGGTGACGGACTGAGCAGCGTGGAGCGAGCGGCCGTCGCCGCTGACGGCGCGCTCGGGTCCTGGCAGCCGATGCCTTCCCTGTCTTCACCGCGGAACAACTTTGCGGCCGTGGTGGCGCAGGGCTACCTCTTTGCGGTCGGGGGCACGGACGACGTCTTCCGCTACTTAGGCGTCGAGCGCACCGCCATCGGTGCGGACGGCTCCCTGCATGGCTGGCAGACCGTCGCTCCCATGACACGGCCTCTGAGCGTCCCGGGAGCTGCAGCAGCCAATGCCCGGCTCTACGTCGTCGGCGGAGAAGTTATGAGTATTGGCAGCACCAGCGAAGTCGCATGGGCGGAGATCAGCCCAGTGTCGCTGGACGCCTTCTCCCCACCGGCCATTCGCTCGGCTCAGGCCGCAACGGTGACGGTAGCCGGGAGGAACTTCCTGCCGCCGCCGGCCGTGGCGCTCGGGCCGGCCGGCCTGGCCACAAGTTATGTCTCCTCGACGACGCTCACCGCCGCCCTGCCGAGCTGGCTAAGCAGCGGTTCGTACACCGCGACGCTCACCAACGGCGACGGCCGCACCGCAACGCTCGCCCACGCGCTGCGGGTGGACGACACCGCGCCGACGCCCCTGAGCTTCGCCATCAATGGCGGAGCCGCCAGCACGAACGCCATCTCCGTGACGCTGTCGGTCGCAGCCTCCGATCCCGACGACGCCGTGGCCGGCATGCGCTTTGCGAATGACGGGAGTGAGTGGAGCGCATGGCGCCCGTACGCCGCATCCGCTTCCTGGTCGCTGCCGGACGGCGACGGCCCGAAAACGATCCATGCACAGTTCCAGGACACCGTGGGCAACGCCTCCGACATCGTGTCGGCCACGATCACGCTCGATACGGTGGCCCCTTCAGGCGCCGTGGTGATCGCGGGCGGCGCCGACTACGCACTGTCGACCGGCGTGACGCTCGCGCTCGCCGCGAGCGACGAGACCAGCGGCCTGGCGGACATGAGCTTCGGCAACGAGGCCGGCCCCTGGTCGGCGTGGGAACCCTATGCGGCGAGCCTAGCCTGGACGCTGTCCGGCGGCGACGGGCAGAAGACCGTCTGGGCGCGGCTCAGGGATCAGGCAGGCAATGTCTCCGCAGGGTTCAGCGATGTCATCGTGCTGGATACGACGCCCCCGACCGCGGCCGTCAGCGCCCTCGGCAGCTATCAGCCGGCCACACCCTTCACCGTGACGTGGTCCGGCGCGGATGCCAACAGCGGGGTGGCCAGCTACGATATCCAGGTGCGCGATCAGGAGGGCGACTGGACGGACTGGATCACCGCTACCACCGGACTGGCCGCCCCCTTCGCCGGACAGGACAGCCATGTCTATGCGTTCCGCGCCCGGGCGCACGATGGCGCCGGCCACGTCAGCGCCTATGGCGCCGGCGACGCACAGACGGTCGTCGATCTCACGCCGCCCCAGGCGACGGCGCTGGCGATCAACGAGGGCGCACTGAGCGCCACCGTGATCAATGTCTCCCTGGACTTCGCGGCCAGCGACGCCACCAGCGGCGTGGCGCAGATGCGATTCTCCAATGATGGCGCGGCCTGGGGCGCCTGGCAGGACTATGCTCCCAAGGCCGTGTGGCTCCTGGCGCCCGGCGACGGTCCGAAGACCGTCTATGCGATGGCGCGCGATGCGGCAGGCCATGACTCGACGCCCATCACGGCATCCATCGACCTCGATACCGCCGCCACCGCCAACTACGGCGTCACCATCAACGAGGGCGCACTGTTCACCAATCGCATCACCGTCACCCTGACCATCGGCGCACGCGCCGGCACCTCCCGCATGATGGTGAGCAACGACGGCGGCTTCGCCGGCGCGCAGTGGGAGCCCTTTGCGTCGCGCAAGGGCTGGACGATCACGCAGTATGGCAGCACCATCCTGCCGCGCGTCGTGTACGTCCGCTACGGCGACACCGCAGGCAACGTCTTGAGCAGTGTCCAAGACGATATCATCCTGGACATGAGCCCGCCCACCGGCTCCGTCAGCGTGGTCGGGTATGCCGCCCAGGCGCCGGACCGGCGCGAGGCGAGCGCACACACCGTCACCCTGCTGCTCTCCGCCACCGATGACGTCAGCGGAGTCGGTCACATGCGCCTTTCGGGCGCGCCGACGTTCGCCGGCGCTGCCTGGCAGACCTATACGCCCGTCTACAGCTGGTCTGTCGGCGGCGAGCCGGCCGTGTACGTCCAGTATCGTGACAATGCGGGCAATGTCTCGCTCACCTACTCCGCTCCATTGCCCGCCTCGCATCGGCAATTTCTGCCCCTGATTCTGCGGTAGCGAGCGGCTCATACCGGCCACCGGGCGATCTGACCGCAAGGCGGAGCGGAGCAGCGCACGGGGCCGTGCCAACGCACGGGGCCGTGCCAACGCACGGGGCCGTGCCGTCGAAAGATTCGATGGGCTCGTGCGCGGCCGCGCGACGCCCCCGGCCGCGCGCTGGCTGCCGCAACGTTGACGGTTCCGCACTCTTGGAGTATATTCCCGGCCAGCCATGAATTGCCCGAATTGCAGTGCGCCCATGCGTCTGGACCGGGACAGGCTCGTCTTCACGTGCGAGTACTGTGCAACGGTCGTCTTTCCGCAGGAGTCGGACGACGGGATTCGCGTCCTCGGCGAACCCACGCCGTTCGAGTGCCCCGCATGCCACCGGCTCCTGGTGTGGGCTTCCGTCGATCGGACGATGGTCTCGATCTGCGAGAACTGCCGGGGGCTGCTGATCGCCCAGCCGATCTTCTATGACACGATCCGCTACCTTCGAGCGCGCGCAGTGCAGCCGTCGCTCGCCCCGCGGCCGGCCGACCTCACGGAGCTGAAACGCCACATCCGCTGCCCGAAGTGCCGGCGGCCGATGGACGTCCATCCCTATGGAGGTCCGGGCAATGTGATCGTGGATAACTGCCCGCGCTGTGGTCTGCTGTGGCTGGATACCGGCGAGCTCACGCGAATCGTTCGAACACGGGAACTCAAGGACGGCCGCTAGGCGATGGCGCGGCCCAGCGCGCCGCCCCTCTCCCCCGACGACCTCGCCGCCATCGCCATCCCAACGGAGCTGCTTGCAGGATGAGCCAGACGCATTTCATCCTGGTCCGCCACGGCGAGACCCTCTGGAACCTGGAGGGACGCCGGCAGGGCCAGGCCGACAGCCCGCTGACCCCGCTGGGGGTCGCCCAGGCGCGGGCCATTGCTCACAGACTGGCCGGCGAAGGGGCCGACGCGCTCTACAGCAGCGACTTGCCGCGCGCCCTCCTGACGGCCGAACAGATCAGTGCAGCCTGCGGCCTGCCGGTGGTCGCCGACGCGCAACTGCGTGAAAAGAGCTTCGGCGTGCTGGAAGGGCTGCGGCCCGACGAGGTGCTGGTGAGATACCCTGAGGTGGCGGCGCACCTCGAGCGAAAATCGCCCGATTACGCGCCCCCAGGCGGCGAAAGTCTTGCGGCTGCGCAACGACGCGGCATTGCGGCGCTGACCGGGCTCGCGCGGCGGCATCCCGGCGGCCGTCTGATCGTCGTCTCACACGGCGCCCTGCTCGGCATCTTCCTGCGACACGTCCTGGGCATCTCGCTCAGCGCGCCGCGGCGCTTCGCGCTCCAGAACGGCAGCCTGAGCTTTGTCTCGCACCGCGCCGCGGAGGACGCCTGGTTCATCTCCGCGATGGGTGAAACATCGCATCTTCGCTCACTGAACGGCATCGCGGCAGATGTCGCTGCGGGTCGTGAGCCAGGGAAAGAGGACAATGCGCATTCTCGTCGGTGCGTTCGGACATAAGTCTAATACGTTCACACCCTTCCTGACCACCGAGGAAGATTTCCTCGCTCGATGGGGCCCGGAGTCGCTGCGCGAGCCGCTCGGCCACGGCGCGTTCGCAGGCATCGTCGATGTCCTGCGCAGACATGCGGATGTCGAGCTGGCGCCCTCGGTGACCGCCTGGGCGATGCCCGGCGGCGTGGTGGCGCGGCCTGCCTATGCGCGCTTCAAGTCGGGCATCCTCGCGGCGGCGCACCGGGTCGACGGCGTCTGCCTGGCGCTGCACGGCGCCATGCGCGCCGAGGGTCTGGACTACTGCGAGGATGACCTGCTCGGCGCACTGCGCAGCCAGGTCGGCCCCGGCGTGCCGATCGTCATCGCGCTCGACATGCACGCCAATCTGATCCGCGACACGATGCGCCACCTCGATGCGCTGGTCGCCTACAAGACGGCGCCGCACGACGATGCCTT
>CAYRFV010000017.1:12565-35444 GCA_964423545.1 uncultured Anaerolineales bacterium
TGCGCCACCTCGATGCGCTGGTCGCCTACAAGACGGCGCCGCACGACGATGCCTTCGAGACCGGCCAGCGGGCCGCCGAGATGTTGATGCAGATCCTCAAGGACGGCGTGCGACCGGCCATCGGCTTCGCCAAAATCCCGTTCCTGCTGCCCGGCGAGATGGCGCAGACCGCCCTGGACCCGATGAAGGAGATGATGGAGCGGGTTGCCCGCACCGAACGCACGGCCGGTGTGCTCTCCGCCTCGCTGATGAACGGCCATTGCTGGGCCGACGTGCCCGACATCGGCGTCGTCGCGGCCGTCGTGACCGACGGCGACCCGGCGTTGGCGCAGCGGGAAGCGGACCGCATCGCCGCGGCAGTCTGGTCGCGGCGCGGCGACTTCGCCGTCAGCGCAGAGGCCTACGGCAGCGAAGAAGCTGTCGAGAAGGCGCTCGCGGCGACGGAACCCACCGTCTTTCTGTCCGATTCGGGCGATAATCCTGGCGCGGGCGGCTCCACCGATGTCCCTGCGCTCCTGGAGGCGCTGCTGGCGCGCGAGGCGCGGGGCGTGGTCTACGCAGGGTTGTGGGATCGCGGCGCAGTCGAAGCGTGCCTGGCCGCGGGGGTCGGAGCGGAGATTACCCTGGAGATCGGCGGCAAGCTGGATGTGCGGCACGGCAGGCCGCTGCGCGTGTCCGGCGTCGTGCGCTCGCTGTTCGACGGCGTGTGGGTGCGCGGCGGATTGCGGCAGCCGATGGGACGCACCCGGCTGGGACCGATCGCTGTGCTGAACGTGGCCGGGATCGACATCGTGCTCACGGCGACGCGCCACAGCTTCGAGGATCCGGTCCAGCTGCGAGTGCTCGGGTTGGAGCCGCTGGACTACCGGATCGTCGTACTCAAACGCGGCTATCTGACCACCGAGTTTGCGCGCATTGCGCCGCGCTCGATCCTGGCGTTCACGCCGGGCTGCACCAACTGCCGGGTCGGCGAGATGGCGTTCCGCCGGGTCAGGCGGCCGCTCTATCCGTTGGACCCGGACGCAGCCTGGACGCAGCCTGGACCCAGCACACCAGAGAGGAGATCCCCATGATTCACGTCTTTGACGCCGACACCGGCGCCAGCCTGGGCGCCATCACGGACGCCCAACTCAAGTTCCTCACGGATCAGATGGAAGAGGAATCGCCCACCGACCAGGATTACTGGATCAGCGTGGATGAGGTGGACGCGTTCGAGGCGGAGGGCGCGGATCCCGCGTTGGTCGCTTTCCTGCGCAACGCGCTGGGGAAACGCGATGAGATGACCATCCGCTGGCAACGGGAATCGACGCGCTAACTGCGCAGCAGCCCTGCCAGCAGCGCCGCGCGTTCCGGCAGAGACGACACCACGACATGCTCGTGCAGCGCATGGCCGCCATCGCCCATCACTCCCAGGCCATCGAGCGTGGGCACGCCCAGCGCGGCCGTGAAATTGCCGTCGGATGCGCCGCCGGTGCCGGTCTCTGAGATCGGGATGCCGATCTCCGCAGCGATCGCTTCGGCGCGTCCGTACAGGGTCATGATCGCGGCAGAGCGCACCATCGGAGGACGGTTGAGGCCGCCCGTCACCGCGACCAGGGCGCCGGGCAGATGGGGTTTCGCCCCGCGCAGCGCGGCGTCGATGCGAGCCGCTTCGGCCTCGTTCATCACGCGCACATCGACCTCGGCCCAGGCGCGCTCCGGAACGACGTTGCTGCGCGTGCCGCCCTGCACCACACCCACATTCACGGTCGTGCCGGCCGCGTAGTCAGTCAGCGCCTCGAAGGCGACGATGTGGCGCGCCAGCTCCGTGATCGCATTGATCCCCTGGTCGTGTGCGGCGCCCGCGTGCGCCGAGCGGCCCGTCACCGTCACGGTGTACTGTCCCACACCCTTGCGCCACGTCTTCAGCGAGCCGCGCGGCGGCAGAGCCGGCTCCAGGACGAACGCCGCCTCATGCGCCAACGCCTCAGCCTCGATCAGGCCGCGCGACGCGTCGCTGCCGGTTTCCTCGTCCGACGTGATCAGCAGCGTGATGCGACGCTCGGGCAGCAGGCCGAGCTCGATCAGCGCGCGCAGGGCTCCGAGCGCCACCACGATGCCGCCTTTCATGTCGAACGCGCCCGGCCCATAGAGCCGGCCGTCAGCGAGGCGCACCGGCCGCTGCGCCAGCGTGCCGAGATCCCACACCGTATCCATGTGACAGAGCAGCAGGATGCCCCGGCCGGTCGCATGCGCGTTCCAGCGCGCTCGCACAAAGTCGCCTGCGGTGCTCTGCGACAGAAGCTCGACCTCCGCGCCGAGGGCCTGCGCCTGCTCGGACAGGAACACCGCGAGCCGGTCGAGTGCAGGCTTGGCGTCCGTCGGAGACTCCTGTTCGACCAACCGGGTGAGGAGCGCAACAAGCGCGGGCTGCTGCTCGCGCAGATGAGCCAGGAGGGACTGATTCGGGGTCATCGCTCACTCGCTTGCTGGAAAAGCTGCTGTATGGGCGAGGCCGCCCAACGCATGGTGACGGATCGGGCGCAAAGACCGGCCGCACAGACTGCGCCCGGACGGCGCTATCTGTGCGGCGCGGCTCAAAGAATCATGTCCATCGTTGGGCCCGGCTGGAGGATGGGTGGCGCCTGCCTTCTCCCACACGCCGCCCGCTCCAGCCGGGTGCAGTCGCAACTTCTCAGGCTATCGCCGCAGCCAGCTGCGCAGCATCGCCAACAACTGGTCGCCGGCCGACACGCGCGCCGCCTGCAGGCCGCTCAGATTCACGGCCGTGGGGGTGAACGACCACTGATAGTCCTCGACCTCGCCGCCCGTCACAGTGCCGGTCGGCGTTCGAGCCGTGGAGCACGCGCCGTTGTCGGTCGGATAGAGGCGGAAGCGTGCGTAGAACGTGCCGCTGCCCGGATTCACCGGAACGGTGAACGTCTGCGTCGAAGTTCCCGGAGCCAATAGGACATTGTCCAGGATGTTGTCCCCCCCGGTCGTCAAGTCGCCGTCGCCGTTCCAGTCGATCCAGCCGCTCAAGCAGCCGGGCCCACCGGCCACGGTCACATCGATCGAGCCGCCGCCACCGCCCTGCTGCCAGCTGACGTTGGGCGTCCGCACAACCCCATCCTCGTCATCGGTCGATGGGCAAGGTCCGTAGCTCGGCGCACCGGCGGGAGGATTGTCATCGCCCAAGGCCGCCGCGTTCGGCTGACCGTCTGCCTCGGCATCCACGCATTGTCCCAGGTAGAGATCCGGCCCCACCAGGTGGCTCGGCCCGCTATCCGCGATGTAGGTCGGGTAGTTCTGCGTCACGCCGGGCGTCTGAGACGGCAGATCGCCGCGGTCGTAATAGAGCGGCACGGTCAGCTCGATCACGACCTCCTGGATGTCATTGTTATCGCCCGTGATGCCATCCGCGTACAGGAGCACGCCGATGATCTGTCCGGGCGCGGGCACGAACCCGTCTCCGTTGGCGTTGGCCGCATCGACGGCATCCTGGGCCGCAGTCGTGACCGCCGGATCGGTGGACACGCCGTAGATTAGCAGCTTGATCGCCGCCTGGGTGTTCTGAACGGCATCCTGGCCACCGCCGGCGCCCGGCTTATTGTTGAGCAGGTAGTTGAGCTTGTCCCACGGGATCTTATCGCCCACGTTCGGGCTGCCAGGAGGCACAACGATCGGAATCGGCGGCGTCGTCGCCGTGTATTCTGCCAGGTTGGTCGGCAGATTCGTTGCGTAGGTGGAGTAGAGCGTGACCGTGTCGGAGTTCGCCGGATGAGCATCCTCGAGACACCAGCCAGGATACACCACCCCATTGGCCACGTCGAAACTTCCGACGATGCCGGAGAAGGTGACATCGAAAGCCGCATTGGTGCCCGCCAGGTACGCGCTGTACGCGGCCGTGACCGTGCCGGGGGGCAGATTCAGAGGCGGCGGAGTCGCCGCCATGACGGCCGGCGCCGTCACGCTCAGCAGCAGCAAAAACACAATCGCCACAGATAACACCCGCTTCCTGGAAGCCGACAGACTCCTCATGTACTTCTCCTTTCGGTAATACCTCACAAAGCTGGCTCAGTCCAACCAGCAGCGCCGGCTGAGATAGCCCGGATAGCCGGCCCAACCGACTGGCAAGTGGGCCCAACGCATGGAGCCGACACGATCCGACAGGGCGATGCGCGAGACACCGCCGAACCCGTATATACCACAGACGGCCGGAAGACGCAAATCATCATTACGCAACATCGACACAAGATACGGGCAAGTAAACTGTAAGCCTGATTGTAACAAACCACTCACGCCGCCCGGCGCTGCTTCCCATACTGCCGGCCGCCATTCTTGACAGCACGGCCCACCTGCGACACAATCACCTTATCTCGCCACGCACCTCAAAGGAGAGTCGCTCTATGATCCTCGGTGTCGCCTACTACCCCGAACACTGGCCGCAGGCACGCTGGGAGACCGACGCCCGCCTGATGCAGGAGGCCGGCATCACCCGCGTCCGACTGGCGGAATTCGCCTGGCATCGCCTCGAGCCGCGCGATGGGCACTTCGACTTCGACTGGCTGCGAGAAGCGATCGAGATTCTCGGCCGCCGCGAGATCCGCACGATCCTCGGCACGCCGACGCCCACCTATCCTGCCTGGCTGCACGATATCTATCCCGACCTCCATCAGGTCAAGAGCAGCGGGCAGGTAAAGGAGTGGGGCCAACGCCAGGACGCCTGCAAGAACCATCTCGGCTACCGCGCCTATGCCCGCCGCATCGTCGAGCGGATGACCGCAGCGCTGGGCGACAACCCGGCTGTCGTCGGCTGGCAGACCGACAACGAGTTCGGCTGCCACGGCACAGCGCGCTGCCACTGCGCCAACTGCGTCCGGGCGTTTCGCGTCTGGCTGCGCAGACGCTTCAACAACCAAATCGGTGCGCTCAACGAGGCCTGGGGAACCGTGTTCTGGAGCCACGAGTATGACGACTTCGACCAGATATGGCCGCCGATGGACACCGCCGATCGCACGGCCAACGACGGCGCCAATCCCGGTCTGGTGCTCGACTTCTATCGCTTCTCATCGGATGTGCAGATCGACTTCCATCGCGAGCAGGCAGAGATCATCCGCCGCAACTCGCCGGGCCGGCCGATCACGCACAACCTGATGGGGCTTTTTCCGCACATCGACTATTTCCGGCTGGCCGCCGACCTGGACATTGTGTCCTGGGACAACTACCCGTTCAGTGCGAATGGCGCCAACCGGCCGCCGGCGCCCCTGGCGCACGATCTGATGCGCGGGCTGAAGCAGAAAAACGTGTGGGTCATGGAACAGGGGTCAGGCGCCGGCGGCTGGGGCAGCTACCCTGCCACGCCTCAACCTGGCCAGATGCGGCTGTGGGCCTACCAGGCGGTGGCGCGAGGCGCCGACATGATCAGCTTCTTCCGCTGGCGCTCGTGCCGGTGGGGACGCGAGCAGTATTGGCACGGCATCCTCTATCATCACGGCATTCCCCAGCGTCGCTATGACGAGGCCAAGCAGCTCGGCGCGGAGTTCAAGGCGCTGGCGGCAGAACTGGATGGCAGCGAGGTGCGGGCCGAAGTCGGCATCGTGTACGATTATGATAGCCTGTGGGCGCTGGAAACGCAGCCCAACACCGGGGACGGCTTCGACTATCGCGGAATGGCCGGCGGCTGGGATGAGGCGCTCGCACGGCTGGGGGTCCCGGCCGATGGGGTCGGCATCGATGCTGACCTGGCCCGCTACAAGGTGCTGATCGCGCCGAGCGTTCACGTTTGCCCGCCCGCAACTGCCGAACGACTGGCCGCGTTCGTCCGCAACGGGGGCGCGTTGGTCCTGGGCCCGCGCAGCGGCGTCAAAGATGCGGAGGGCGCCATCGTGGATGCGCTGCTTCCGGGCCTCCTCCGCGAAGTTGCCGGTTGTTATGTCGAAGAATACGACGCCTTCTCACAGGTCGCCGGCCTGGAGATGCATGTGCGCTGCCCGGCCGGTCACCTCTATCGCAGCCATGGCCTGGCCGATGTCCTGGTCCCGGAAGGGGATGCGGAGGCGACGCACACCTACGCCGACCATTACTACACAGGCAAGCCGGCCGTGGTGCGGCACAAGGTCGGCAAGGGCTGCTGCTTCTATGTGGGCACGGTGATGGCGGGGGATGGGTTGGCCGGCTTGCTTCGTCACGGCGTCCTGCCGCAGGCAGGCGTCGCAACGCTGCCAGAGCTGCCGGAGAGCATCGAAGTGAGCTGGCGGAGCAAGGGAGACCGGCGCTACGCGTTCTACCTGAATCACAGCAGCGCGGCCGTGATCGTTTCGCTGGTGAAGCCCGGATTGGAGCTCTTGACGCAGGCCGGCGTGGAGGGCAGCCTGGAGCTGCCAGGCTTCGGCGTGGCCATTGTGAAAGAAGCTTGAGCCGGGGCAGCGGCAACAGGATGGGCGAACCGCATGCCATGCGGCGCGTCCACCCTCTGGCTCTACTGCTGCTTCATGTTGTGCTCTGAGGAATGAGAAATGCCTACATACAAGCCGTACACCAAACGTCACCTCGACATGGCCCTCCCCCAGATCGAGGCCGCCATCTACACGATCGTCGGAATGCTGGACATCCGCGCGTGGTGCACGCCCGAGCCGACTTCGTTCGCTCAGCGCCAGACGGGCGCTGAGCGACTGCTCAAGGTCGGCGACGTGTGGGGCAAGCTGTTCGACTGCGCATGGTTCCGCTTCACCGGCGTGGTTCCGCCCGAAGCCGCGGGGAAGAAGGTGGTGCTGCTCCTCGATGTGAACGGCGAGTTGTGCGTGTTCGACCGGGAGGGTGCTCCCGTTCGCGGGCTAACGAACGCCGCCTCAACCTACGACTACCGGCTGGGCCGGCCCGGCAAACGCGTCTTGCCGTTTGCAGACCCCGCTCGCGGCGGAGAGCCGATCGATGTCTGGGCTGACGCCGGCTGCAATGATCTGTTCGGCAACCTGCAAGAAGGAGGCGCCATCAAAGAGGCGGCGATCGCCACCTGCGATGAGACGGTGCGCGGCCTGTTCTATGACTACGAGGTGCTGCTCGACTTCCTCAAGGTGCTGCCGGAGGATTCGCCGCGCTATCAGCAGATTCTGACCGGCCTGACCGACGTCGTCCACCTGATCTATGCCGGCATAGCGGCCAACGCAGAGGCTGCACGCGGCGTCCTTGCGCCGCTTCTGGCCCAGCGCGGGGGCGATCCCAGCCTGCGCGTGAGTGCAGTGGGCCACGCCCACATGGACCTCGGCTGGCTTTGGCCGATCCGGGAGACGATCCGCAAGGGTGCGCGCACCTTCTCAACCGCCATCGCCAACATCGAGAGGCACCCCGACTACGTGTTCGGGGCAAGCCAGCCGCAGTACTTCCTGTGGATGAAGGAGCATTACCCGGCGCTTTGGGCCCGGATCGTCGCTCAGGTGCGTGCGGGCCGCATCGAGCCGCAGGGCTGCATGTGGGTGGAGGCGGATACGAATGTCTCCGGCGGTGAAGCGCTCGTGCGGCAAATCCTGCAGGGACGGCGCTTTTTCCGTCACGAGTTCGGGATCGACGTGCGCTATCTGTGGCTGCCGGATGTGTTCGGCTATACCGGTTCGCTGCCTCAGATTCTCAGGAAGGCCGGCGTGGAGTACTTCTCGACGCAGAAACTTTCCTGGAGCCTGATCAACCCCTTCCCGCACCAATCGTTCCATTGGCAGGGCATCGATGGCACAACCGTGCTGACGCACATGCTGCCCGAGGAGACCTATAACAGCGCGGCCGCGCCGCGCTCGGTCCGCATGATCGAAAAGAACTACCGGGATAGCGGCATATCAGGGCATGCTCTGATGGTCTTTGGCATCGGCGACGGCGGCGGCGGACCGGGGGAAGAGCACTTGGAGCGGCTGGCGCGCATCAAGAATCTGGCCGGGCTCAGTCCTGTCAAACAGGAGTGGGCCGCGCACTTCCTGGAGCGATGGCAAGGCGATGCGGCGCGCTTCGCCACCTGGTCGGGCGAACTCTACCTGGAGCGGCACGAGGGCACCCTCACCACCGAAGCGCGCAACAAATGGTACAACCGGAAGATGGAGCTGGCGCTGCGCGAGCTGGAGTGGACCTCTGTGATGGCCGCGGCCCGCGCCGGCCTGCCCTATCCTGCGGCCCGGCTGACGGCAATCTGGCGGGAGGTGCTCCTCTATCAGTTCCATGACATCCTGCCCGGATCTTCCATTAAGCGCGTCTACGACGAGAGCCTGGCGCGCTATGCAGAGCTGTATCGCCAGACGGCTGAGCTGACTGCGGCAAACGACGCGCGCCTGGCTGCATCGATCAACACCGGCCGCATGGCGCAGCCGGTGCTCGTGCAGAACTCGCTGTCGTGGGAGCGTACGGAATGGATCCAGGTGCATGGCCGCTGGCTGCGCGCTGTGGTTCCTGCGATGGGCTATCGCGTGGTAGATGCGGTCTCTGGCACGACGGAGGCGATCGAGGGCCTTGCGGCCACGACAAGCGGCCTGGAAAACGACCTGCTGCGCGTCTCATTTGGCACAGACGGCAGCATCGTCTCGGTCTACGACAAGCGCGGCCGCCGCGAGGTCATCGCACAGGGCGAGCGGGCCAACCGGTTGGCGGTCTACGCCGATCTGGGGGACGCGTGGGATTTCCCGATGGACTATGCCGAGCAGACGCCGCAGCACATGGCGCTGGTTTCGGCGTCCCCGCGCATCGATGGGCCATGCGCGATCCTGGAGCAGGTCTACGCCATCGGTCATTCGGAACTGCGGCAGGAGATCGTCTTGACCGCGGGCAGTTCTCGGCTGGACTTCGTGAGCCGCCTGCACTGGCGCGAGCCGAAGACCATGCTGCGCACGAGTTTCCCCGTCGCGATCCACGCCGACGAGGCAACCTTCGACATTCAGTTCGGGCACATCCGCCGCTCGACCCACCGCAACACCTCCTGGGATCTGGCGCGCGATGAGGTCGCTGCACACAAATGGGCCGATCTATCGCAGGGGGACTACGGTGTCGCGCTGCTGAACGACTCGAAATACGGGCACAAGGTCAAGGGCTATGTGCTCGACCTGAACCTGCTGCGGAGCGTGCCCTACCCCGGTCCCCGCCTGGTGCAAGATGTTGACGTGGCGCCGGGCGAGCCGCACCACGCGTACACCGATCAGGCCGATCATGTCTTCACCTACGCGCTCTACCCGCACGCGGGAAACTCGATTGACGGCGGCGTAATTCGTGCAAGCTATGAGCTGAACGTGCCGCTGCGCGTTCTCTCTGAGGGTGTCGGCGGCGGCGACGGCCCGGTTTCAGCTTCCTTTCTGGAGATCGATGCACCCAACGTGGTCGTGGAGGCGGTCAAGAAAGCTGAGGACGGCAACGACATCATCATCCGGCTCTATGAAGCGGAACACAAGGCCGCGCACGCCCGGATGCACTTCGGCTTCTCCGCGGCAGCAGTTGCAGAGGCCAATCTGATGGAAGAGGAGCCGGCGCCATTGCGCTTGCGCAACAACGGCGTCACGCTCGATTTCCGGCCGTTCGAGATCAAGACGGTGCGCGTCACCGCCGGCTGAACATGGAGCTACCCACGTGAAACCGAAAGTCCTCCTCGACCCATATGGGCGCCGCCTGGCGAACATCTTCACCCCGGAAGACCTCGCCCGACTGCACACATCCGCCGATGTGATCTGGGCGAACGACGAACCGATGCCTGAGTCCGAGATCGAACAGGTGCGCCAGGAGATCGTTGCGATCATCACGGGGCATTGGCGGCACGGAGACGTCACTCGATTCTCCAGGCTTGCCGCTATCCTGGAGGTGAGCGGCGGCTTCCCCTCTCCACGCAGCCTGGACTACGAAGCCTGCTTCGCCCGCAACATACGCGTGCTGAGTTGCGCTCCGGCGTTCGGTCCGGCCGTAGCCGAGATGGGGCTCGGGCTCGCGCTGGCCTGCGCACGGCAGATCGCCTGGACCGATGCGGCTTTCCGCATGGGAGAGCCCAACTGGAGCCACCGCGAATTCGCAACCGAGATCGGCGACACCTTTACGCTCTACGGAAAACAGGTCGGCTTCATCGGCTTTGGCGGTCTGGCGCGCGCCCTGAGGCCGCTGCTTCACCCCTTCGGTTGCCCGATCCAGGTCTACGACCCATGGCTCACCGATGCCTTTCTGCGACGGCAGGGGGTCGCACCCGTGTCGCTCGAGGGACTCCTGTCCACCTCGCGCATCATCTTCGTGCTTGCTGTGCCCACTGCTTCCAACAAAGCGCTGCTCGATCGGGAAAAGCTGAGCCTCATCCAGTCCAATGCCGTCTTCGTCCTGCTCAGCCGCTCTCATGTCGTGGACTTCGACGCGTTGACCGACCTGCTCCTGGCCGGCCGCTTTCGGGCCGGCATCGACGTCTTCCCGGAAGAGCCTCTGCCGGGCGACCATCCGATCCGCCGGGCCAAACACGCGGTCCTCTCGTCCCATCGGGCGGGCGCGATCGGCGAAGGCTTGCTCAACATCGGCCGGCTCGTGACAGAAGATATCGAAGCGATCTGCAACGGCCTGCCTCCACAGGCGATGCAGGTAGCGCAACCGGAATTCATTCGGATGCGGGGTTGACATCGAAGGAGGTCCCTGTGACGAACGAACACGAAGCGTGGCTCGCGCAGATCGAAGAAGAGCCGCTCGATCCTGCGTTGCCGATCTGCGATCCGCACCACCACCTGTGGGACCGAAGCGACTTTGCCACCCAGCCGCGGTACCTCCTGGAAGAATTGCTGCGCGACACCGGCTCCGGTCACAATATCGTCCGCACTGTGTTCGTGGAGTGCCAGGCGATGTATAGACAGGACGGGCCTGCCGAGCTGCGCCCGGTGGGTGAGACGGAGTTCGTCCAGGGCATTGCCGCCCAAGGCGCCAGCGGCCGGTACGGCGCCACCGCGGTGGCGGCAGGAATCGTGAGTTTCGCCGATCTTACGTTGGGCGACGCCGTGGCCCCGGTGCTGGAGGCGCACGCGGTGGCGGGAGACCATCGCCTGCGCGGCATACGCCACTCGTGCGCACATGACCCGAGCCCCCAGATCTCCTCCTACAAGCGCCCACCCAGGGGACTGCTGCTCGACCCTCGATTTCGTGCGGGCTTCAAGCGGCTGCAGAAGGCCGGATTGAGCTTCGACGCCTGGCTCTACCATCCCCAGCTGGCGGAGCTCGTGGACCTGGCCCGAGCCTTCCCCGACACGATCGTGGTGCTGGATCACATCGGCGGCCCGATTGGCGTCGGACCCTATGCCGGGAGACGGGATGCGGTGCTGCAAGACTGGCAGCGGGGGATCACGGCGCTGGCATCCTGCCCGAACGTCGTCGTGAAACTGGGAGGGCTGGGCATGTCGATCAGCGGCTTCGGGTGGCATGAGCGCGACAAGCCGCCCTCCTCGGCCGAGCTGGCGAAGGCGTTCGCGCCGTACTATCTCTTCTGCATCGAACGGTTCGACGTCGACCGCTGCATGTTCGAGAGCAACTTCCCGGTCGACAAGGTCTCCTATTCGTACGCCATCATGTGGAACGCATTCAAGCGCCTGACGGCCGGCTTTTCGGCCGGAGAACGCGCCGCCCTGTTTCACGACACTGCGGCGCGCGTGTACCGGCTGTCACCGTGATCTGGGGTCCGAGTGGCGATCGGCGCCGGGCTGACCCCGCTGCTTGCAGCACGGACGCGGCGGTATCTGCAGGCCGGCGACGTGATATAATAGCAGCAAGCGGCGCACGGTGCAGCAGACGTTTCACTTCAACGACGTTTCACTTCGAGGACGTTTCGCTTCGAGGACTCCGCACCTCGGAGACCCAGCACCATGGCGCATGGATGCTGAACCGACGGATGCAAGCGCGCAGGCACCGGGCGCTGGGTGCGCTCGGGCGTCGCGCTTGGCTGGCGCTTCGGTGAACCGACCCACCGGGAGGAGCCGGCCTTGTGCGTGCATCCTCGACCAGCACACTGGATAGCGGAGGAAAACGACTGCTCAGCGAGGCAAGGTCAGCACAAGGACATTCCGATGCCGGTCCTCGATGCCGCAATTGCAGACTACGCCGCGGCGCTCAACGAGCTCCAGGCGCAGGCAGACGCGGGCATCGCCTCATCATCCGCCCTGCGCCTCCTGTTGGCGCGCGATGAGGTGGCGCGCGCGCTGGCTGCTGAAAGCGCGCCCGCTCCTCAGAGCCTCTGCGGGCTGGCGGACCTCGATGCCCGGCTGCGGACCGCCGCTCCTGCGATCGATCGAGCCGTGGGAAGCGATACGCTTGCCGGCTGGCGGCGGACGGTCGGTGCGCCAGCAGACGCGTGGTGGTGGTCGCTCGACCGGGAAGCCCGCGATGCTGGGCCGCAGCCCTCGGCGCTGTGGGCAATCGTGGCGGGCTTCTTCCTCACCGTCGCCGTCAGTCTGGCCGCCGATGTTTCACGGCGCTTTCTCACCGGTGGCCCGGATTTCATCGGCGTCTTCAGCACCATCTCGCAGGCGGCGCTGGCGCTGCTTGCCGGGACTGCCTTCATCCAGATAGGTCCAGGCTGGATCGAGCGCACCCTGTCGGGCGCAGGCATCGACCGCAGACAACACCATCTCTGGAAAGCAGGTCTGGCGCTGGTGGTGCTGCTGCTGATCCTGGCGCTGCGCTTGTCGCTGCCGTGGATCGCCCGCCTTTACAGCGATCGCGGCGTCCGGCTGCAGGCTGCCGGCAGGACGACGAGCGCCATCGAGAGCTACCAGCGCGCCATCAACCTGAACGCGGACGCAGCGCAGGCCCACTACAACCTGGCAACCGCCTATGAAGATATTCTCGATTTCGATTCGGCGTTGACGGAGTATCAGACGGCCATCCGCGCCGATCCGGCTCTGTACGCAGCGCAGGTCAACCTGGCGAGGCTCTACAACCTGCGGAAGCTCGACTACGCCAGCGCGCTGCGGCTGCTCAACACCGCGCTGGCGTTCGAACCGATTGCAGGCGACACGCGATATTCCTTATACAAGAACCGCGGCTGGGCGCACTTCGGGCTGAAGCTATTCGGCTTAGCCGAGGAAGATCTGCGACGGGCCCTGGTCTTGCGGCCCGATGGCGCCGCAGCGCATTGTTTGCTGGCGCAGGTGCAGGAGGCGAAGGGCGCAAGTCAGGACGCCCTGGCTTCGTGGGGCAGTTGCCTGGCATTCGATGGATCGGGTGAGGCAGTAGAAGCCGATTGGCATGCGACGGCTCAAGAACGCCTGGCAGGAGGAAAGCCGCAATGATCCGGTGCTTGTCCAAGGGTCGCGACGCAGGAAGATCCGGCACACAGAGGCGCTCCGGGCCGTTGGGCAGGCGCGACGCCCGGGCGCAAGGCGGAGTCGTCTGGATCCTGGCCTTCAGCATGTGGGCATTGCTCGGCTGTGGCGCGGCTCAGCCCACGCCGAGTAGCGCCGCGACCGCCAGGATCGACGCCGGTTTGGTCGTCGGCGTGCAGGGCAATGCGGCAGTGAAGCGAAACGGCTGGCGAGACTATGCACCAGCGTTGCTGGGCACGCCGCTGCGCCGCGGCGACCTGCTTCGGCTGGAGTCGACAGGCAGCGCCACTGTCGCCTGCGCTGATCTCAAGCTGGCCACGATCGCGAGCGGTGTGAGCGGCTACCCGTGCCAGGCGGCGCCGAAGACCCCTCTGGTGTACGAGGGCGCTCTTCTGACGCCGACGCGCGGCGACAGCGGCAGTGGCGAGTACCCGCGCATCGTCTCGCCGCGGAGGACCAAGCTGATCGACCCTCATCCGGTGCTGCGCTGGCAACCGCTCTCGGAGGCCAGAACCTACAAGGTGAGTCTCCAGGGCGCGAATTGGAGCGCCGAAGTGAGCGGCGCGCACGAGGTTCCCTATCCCGCCGACGCACCGGCGCTGCAGCCCGGCGTCAACTATCGGCTGGTCGTGACTTCCGGCGACCGGTCGTCAAGCGAGGAACCGGGCGCAGGGCTTGCGTTCACACTGGCCACCGCCGAGGAGGTCAGGTCGATCCGAGAGGCCGAAGCCAGAATCAGGTCGCTGGGCCTTGCCGAAACCGCGACCGCTCTGCTGGTCGCCAACGTATACGCCACCAACGGACTCCACGCCGAGGCGATCGAGGGGCTGGAGCGGCTGCCCGGACCACAAGAGCCGGCAGTGCTGCGGCTGCTCGGCGACCTCTACATCGCCGTTGGCCTGAATCAACTGGCCGAGGAACGTTACACGGCTGCACTCACCCGGTCCGAGACGCTGAATGACATCGAGGGGCAGGCGCAGGCGCACCACGCGTTGGGCCGCATCTTCGGGGCGTTGGGCAATCCGGACGACGCTCGCCGCCACTTCAGCAACGCGCTGACACTGTATGATCGGCTGGGCGACGCTAAGAAAGCCGCCGAGGCAAAGGCGCAGCTCGATGCACTGCCGCAGCCTTGACGCGCCGGTTGTCCTGTTCGTTGCACTCCTGTTCGGGGTGGCGCTGGCGTTCGCGCCTTCGCGCGTTGCAGCACAGTCGGTCGCGCCGACTTCCACACCGCCGCCGGAACTCTCAGCCAAAACCCGCGCCGATACGCTGGCCGTCGAAGGGCTCGCCCACTTCGGATCCAGCGACTTCGAGGCGGCCAGGGCGGCCTTCGAACAAGCCATCCCCCTCTATCGAAAGGCCGGCGTCGTCGCCGACGAGGCCGGCACGCAGGTGGCGCTAGGTCTGATCCACACGGTGCAGGGCCAGCATGCCAACGCGCTGCGCGCCTATGAGGATGCGCTAGCGCTCTGGCGCAGCCTGGGCGAGCGCCAGATGGTCGGCCGCACCCTCAATAGCATCGGCTGGAGCCACTTCCGCTTGGGCCAAATCAGGGAGGCGAAGGCGAGCTTCGCGCAGGCCCTTGAGACCCTTCGCGCGGCCAACATACGCAGTGATGAACGTCAGGCGCTGGCCGGGTTGGCCAGCGTCCACTATGCACTGAGCGAGTACACCGATGCCGTTGCGCGTTACCTCGAGGCGCTCACCATCGCGCGCGAACTGGGCGATCAAGCGAATGAGATGGCGCTGCTGATGGCGCTCGGCCCTGCCTACGACGCCCTGAGCCAGCACGACCACGCGCTCGATGCCTATGCCCAGGCGCTGTCGGTTGCGCGCCGGGCAGCGGAACGGCGTGTGGAGGCGCAGGCGTTGGGACAGTTGGGCTTTGTGTCAGCACGGCAGCGCCGCTACGACCGCGCGATCGAATACGATACGCAAGCGCTGGCGCTGGCGCGCGAGCAGCGCGACAGCGCCGGTGAAGCGCAGCTCCTGCACAGCATCGGAAACGTGTATGAGGATACGTGGCGGCCCGCAGAGGCGCTGGAGGCGTACCGCGAGGCGCTCGTCATCGAGCGGCAGCTCGGCAATCGCAGCCGCGAGGCGCTCAACCTGCGCGACATCGGCTCTGCGCTGCAGACGTTGGGCCGGACTGACGAGGCCGCAGCCGCCTACCAGGAAGCTGCAGCGATCTTTAGTGGGGCAGGCGACACAGCAGGCGAAAACGGCGCGCTGAATAATCTCGGACAGCTTTATGCCACGCTCGGGCGGACCCAGGAGGCGGAGCGGCTGCTGGAAGCTGTCGTCGGCCGGGCCCGGTCGGCCGGCGATCCTCGGGGCGCTGCGACGGCGTTGAGCAACCTCGGCACGGTGTACAGCATGCGCGGTGAGTATGAGCGCGCGCTGGCGGCCCAGGCCAACGCGCTGGCAGCCGTCCAGGCGCTTGGGGATCGGTCAAACGAGGCGACCATTCTCAATAACCTGGGGTTGACCTACGATCGCTCGGGCCGTTACGATGATGCCAGGGACCGCTATGACCGGGCGCTGGCCATCCATCGGGAGTTGGCGGACCGCGGCGGTGAGGCGCGCACGCTGAACAACCTGGGCGGCCTCGCGGAGAACCACGGCCGATTCACCGACGCGCTCCGGCTCTATCAGCAAGCGCTCGATGTGTTTCAGAGTTTGGGCGCCGCCAGTGAAGAAGCTGCTGCGCTCAATAACATAGGCGGCGTCTACGAACGGCTCGGGCAGCCTCAACGCGCCATCGAGCTCTACCAACAGGCGTTGGAGATACGGCGCCGGCTGGGCGAGCAGCTCGGCCAGGCTGCTGCGCTCAACAACATCGGCAGCGTCGAGGCTCGGAGGGGAAACCATGTTGAGGCGCTGGCCAGTTACGAACAGGCCCTCTTGCTCGCGCAACAGGCCGGAGATCGCGCCCTGGAGGCGAGCATCCGGGACAACACCGGGGGCGCCCTGGCTCAGTTGGGCCGCACCGAGGCTGCGAGGTTGGCGCATCAGCAGGCCCTGGTCATCCGTCGTGCGCTCGGCCTCCGGGCCGACGAGGCCCTTTCGCTCAACAACATCGGCGCGATTCACGTGGCGCTTGATCAGCTTTCTGAGGCGCTTGACCGTTTCGACGAGGCGCTGGCTATCCAGCGAGAGATCGGCGATGAGGCTGGAGAGGCCGTGACGCTGTCGAACATCGCGTATGTGCGCCGCCTCGAAGGACAGCTCCCGGCGGCATTGGACGCATATCAGCAGGCGATCGCAATCATAGAACGCCAGCGATCCACCCTCGTGCTGGAGGAGCTCCGAACAGGGCTGACATCCGATTGGGCCGCGACCTATGCCGCGGCGGTCGAACTACTGCTGCAACTGGGACGCGGCGCAGAGGCTTTCGGCATGGCCGAACGCGGACGTGCGCGAGCTTTGCTCGATCAGCTTGCGGGCGGCCGCGTGGCCGTGCGATCCGACTACCGTCAGGGCGCCGACGCTGCGCTTCTGGACCAGGAGGAGACGCTTCGCGCCGATCTCGCCCGGCTCGATCGGCTGCTGCGTCAGGAGCGCGCCAGACCGAGCGCCCAACGCAGCGCCGAACAATCGCGCACCCTGGCCGACCAGCTCAACCGGAAACAACATGAGTATGACGCGCTGATGGCGCGCATCAAGCTCAGCGCCCCTGATTACGTCGGCCTGGTCACCGGATCGCCGCTGGGATTGCACGAGGTGCAGGAACTGCTGCCTCCGGAAGTCACGCTGTTGTCCTATTATCTGACGCCGGAGCGGTCGCTGGCGTTCGTGGCCAACCGGCAGGCGCTGCATGTGGTCGAATTGCCAGTCACCCCCGCCAAGCTTCGAGAGGCGACCGTGCTGAGCCGCGACAGCATTCTGGCGCAGGATGTCGCACCGCATGGCTTGGCGATGTTGAGCGACTGGTTGATCGCGCCCGTTCGCAAATATCTGACCACGCGTACGGTCGGCATCGTGCCGCATGATGTGCTACACTATCTGCCATTCAGCGCGCTGCCTGCGTCTTCCACGGGAAACATCGGCCAGCGCTTCCTCGGCGATGAGTTCGTCCTATTCATCCTGCCGAGCGCCAGCACGCTGCCTTTCGTGAGAGATGACACAGTGGCAGATGCATCCGCAGCGCCTGCTCTGCCGCTGCTGGCAGCCGCATACGGCCGCGCAGAGGGACTGCCCCCGCTCCGCTTCGCCGAAAAGGAAGGCCAGGAGATTGCCAGCCTCTTCGGCGTCGCACCGTTGGTCGGCAGCGCCGCCACTGAATCGGCGGTCCGCGAGCAGGCAAGTCGCGCCCGATTCATCCACATAGCGGCGCACGGTCAGCTCAATGCCGCCAATCCGCTCTTTTCGCGGTTGGTGCTGGCTCCCGATCAGGCCCATGATGGTTCGCTGGAGGTCCACGAGGTGTCTGGTCTCGACCTGCGCCATGCCGACCTGGTGACGCTGAGCGCCTGCCAGACGCAGCTCGGCGTGCGCAGCGGGGGAGACGACCTGATCGGATTGAGCCGGGCGTTCATTGCCGGCGCCGGCGCGCCCACCGTGGTTGCCAGCCTGTGGAGCGTGGACGACGAAGCAACTGCCGCCCTCATGAAGGCGTTCTATGCCGGGATGCGCAACGGTCTCGGCAAAGCCGAGGCGCTGCGAGTCGCGCAGGCGGCGGTGCGCAACGACAAGACGCATCCCGAATGGGTGCGTCCCTACTACTGGGCGGCTTTCACCTTGACGGGTGAGCCGGGCGCGGTGCAGTCCGCCGGGCCGCAGGACTGGCGGCCCTGGGGCATCGGCATCGCGATCCTGGGCGCTGTGCTCGCATGCGGTCTGGCGGTATGGCGTCTGCGACGCCGTCACTGGCGACAACTCGAGGCGGGTTAATGGCATGGCAGCCTCTGTAGCAGTCCCGCTCCTCTTCGGCCCGTACGGTAGCGCCGCCGTAGAACACCTGCCTCGCTTCAGCGCGTACGGCGCGAACGCGCTCTGGTTCCACGGCTTCGATGAGGCTGCCTTCGCAGCATGTCAGGCGCATGGCGTCGCTGCTTGTGTGGAGTTCAAGACCTTCCGCACTGATTTCGGCTTGCATCCCGAATTGGCGCCGATCGGCGCCGACGGGCGACCGATCCGTTACGGCCGGCTGGTCCAGGGCGTCTGCCTTTCGCACCCGGAGTTTCTTGCCGAGATCGAGGCGCATCTGCTGGATGGTCTGCGCCGGTGTGCTCCGACCGGCATATGGCTGGACTATCTCACTTACGCGGGTTGGTTCGAGGAGCCATCGCCCGACTTGCAGGAAAGCTGCTTCTGTCCCCGCTGCGTGGCCGAATTCTGCGGAGCAACCGGGCTTGACGCAACCACTCCCGGACAGATCCTGGCGCACCACGCACCGGCCTGGACGCGCCACAAGTGCGAGCGGATTGCCGGCTTCGCAGCACGTTACGCCCGCTTGATCCGAGAGCGCCTGCCCGGTTGCATTATCGGCGCCTATATGTGCCCGTGGACGCCGGCCGAGTTCAATGGCGCACTGACGCGGATCTTTGCCCAGGATTACGCGTTGCTGGCGCCGTCAGTCGACATCTTCACGCCGCTGATCTATGCTCGGAAGAGCGGCCGGTCGCCGGGATGGGGTCGACAGTTCCTGGAGGGAGCTGCGAGCTTCGTTCCGCCGCACCGGAAGGTGCAACTGATCCTCGATGCGCTGGATTTTCCGGCCAGCCTCATCGCGGCAGGCGAATCCGCACAGACGAGCTGGGGTATCCAGCTTTTCGATGGAGCACAGGTCTTCAGTGATCCAGATCGGGCCGGAGTCTTCAGCGATGCTGTCGACCGAATCCGCGGAAGAGCGATGCCGTAAGGCAAGGAGGAGTGCAATATGAATCTGCTGTCAGGTCTCACACCCGAAACTCTGGCCTCTCGCTCGTTGTCATGGGATCACCCGCCTGAGCGGTGGGAGATGCTGCCGGAAGGAGGCATCCGGATCCATGTGCCACCGAAGGTCGATTACTTCCAGGCCCCAGCGGGCACGCATGCGGCCGACAGCGCGCCGTATCTCCGGCTGGTGGTGACAGGGGACTTCGTTGCGCAGGCGCGGGTCTGTCCTGCCTTCAACACACAATATGACGCCGGCGCGCTCATGGTGCGGCATGATGCGCACCAGTGGGCCAAGCTTTGCTACGAAGCCACCGACTTCGGCACACATGCGGCGGTCAGCGTGGTCACGCGCATGCACTCAGACGACGCAAACGGCGTCAACCTGGATGCGCCCGACGTGTGGCTACAGATCTTCCGGAGCGGCGACGTCTTCGGCATGCACTACGCCCTGGATGGAGCGGACTGGCGGATGGTGCGCCTGTTTCGACTCACGGTCCCGCCGGCGATCAAGGTTGGACTGGTGGCGCAGTGCCCATCGGGTCCCGGCACAACGGTGGATTTTCTCAGCTTCACCCTGGAGCAGCGCTCGGTCACAAACCTGCGAACCGGCAGATAAATCCAAGACACAGGAGTTACTGATGATCTACGAATTGCGCACTTACTGGGCGGCGCCGGGCAAAGCTGCGGCATTGCACAACCGTTTTCGGACGCTGACGCTGCGTATCTTCGCCAAGCACGGCATGCAGGTCGTGGGACTGTGGACGCCCGATCCAAGCACGGAGGAAACCGGCGACCTGGTGTACATCATGGCGTTCGCCGATCAGGCGGCGAAGGACCGTGCCTGGGAGTCGTTCCGCGCCGACCCCGACTGGATTGCAGGCCGGGCGGCCAGCGAAAAAGAGGGCGCGCTGGCGGTTCGAGTCAAGAGCGTGGTCCTGCTCCCCACCGACTACTCCCCGCTGAAGTAGCCCGATCCTGACATGGCAACTACCTACGAAGCCGCCGGCTGGCGGCGCTACCAGATGAACTGGCATGCTCCGCACGTCCAGGTCGAGCCGCTCGAACAGGAGATTGCCGCCGTCGATGCCGGATTGGCGGCGTTAGTCGAGGCAGGCGTTCTGCCACACGCCAGGTACGACCATGCCCGGCTGCTGGCGCATCGCCGGGCCGTCGCCGAGCAGTTCGAGATTCCGTGGACGGCAATCAGCCACCGGATGCAGCGCCTGCTCTATGCCATCAACGCGATCCAGCAGCCGCAGGTGATGGTCGCTGTCGGCATCTTCTGCGGCAACACCTTCATCTCGAACGCGGGGGCGGCCATCGGGCCCGGCGCCTGCTATCAGGCGAAGCGTCTGATCGGCCTCGAGATTCGTCCAGCAGAAGCCGATCGCGCGCGCCGGAATGTGGAACGCTTTCGTGACGGCGACCCACGCTTCCCGGCGGAGATCCTGGGCCAGGATGGACTGGACTGGCTGGTGGACTTCAATGGCACGATCGATCTGTTGTATCTCGACGCAGACGGACCGCGTAACAGTGGCAAGTCGATCTATCTTGACTTGCTGGCCGCCAGCTTGCATGCGTTTCGGGTTGGCACGCTCGTGCTTGCCCACAACTCAGTCAATGCCGCGCACACGATGGCCGATTATCTCGCTGCAGTGCGCGATCCATCCCGCTTCCGGCAGAGCGTCAACTTGATCGTCGACGACCAAGGCCTGGAGGCATCACTGTTCTGACTGCGAGGGGTTCGCTCATGAAGATCACCGATCTGAAATGCGCCGTCATCGGCCAAAACCCGGTCGTCCGCATCACAACCGACGAAGGGATCGTCGGCTGGGGCGAGGCGGAGGCCCCCAAACATTACCTCAAGCCGCACATCCTTTTCTACAAGCAGTTCATCCTCGGTGAAGACCCAACGAACGTCGAGCGGGTGATGTTGAAGATCCGGCGGCTGGGCAGCTTCAAACCCTGGGGCGCCGCGGTCAGCGCGATCGAAATGGCGCTGTGGGATATCGCCGGCAAAGCGGCCGGGCTGCCGGTCTACAAGCTGCTCGGCGGCAAAGTGCGCGACCGGGTGCGAGTCTACAACGGCGCGGTGCGTTTCCCCATGTCCGGCTACTCGCCGGAAGACTACGCCGCGAACATGGCGCTCATGAAAAGCTCGCCCGAGCGATTCTCCATCATCAAACAAGGGATCGGCTTCCACAGCCCGATGCCCACACGCGTGCCCGACTTCACCTTTGCGGAGGTCGCAGAGCGAGGCTTCCACGCCAATCGCGGACCCCTGACCGAACGCGGGCTGAAGCACGTCATCGCCTGCGTCGAGGCGATGAAAGGGGTACTGGGCGATGAGATCGGCTTGGCGCTCGACTGCGGGCCGGGTTGGATGGCGCCCGATGCGATCCGCCTGGCCAGGGCGCTGGAGCCGCTCAACGTGATGTGGCTGGAGGACATGATCACGGGGGACTACACCCCATACGTTCTGGCCGATCTCTATCGGGAGGTGACCCTCAAGACGTCGACCCCCATCCACACTGGCGAGCAGATCTATTTGCGCCAGAATTTCGTTGATCTGGTCGAAAAGCATGCCGTCAGTATCATCGGGCCCGATCCGGCGGATATCGGCGGCCTGGCCGAGCTGAAATGGGTGGCGGAATATGCTGATCTACACGGGATTCTGATCGCGCCGCACGGCACCGCGGACGGTCTGATCGGACTGGCTGCACTGGTCCAGGTCTGTGCAACGCTGCCGAGCAACTACATCGCGTTCGAGTATCCCACCGGCAAGCCCGAATGGTGGTACGATATCGTGGATGGCCTGCCGAAGCCGATTGTCGTTGACAGCTTCATCGACGTGTGGGATCGACCAGGCTTGGGCGTAGAGATCAACCCGGACCGGGCACGGCAATACCTGTCGCCCGGCGACGAGGACTTCCTGGATTGACGCGCCGGGGCGATCCCATCCTCAGACGGCCTGGAGACCGGCGCGAGGAGGCCAGATGGAATATCGAACACTCGGCCGCACCGGCCTGCGAGTATCCGCGCTTGGGTTTGGCTGCGGCGCCACGGGCGGGCTGCTTGTGCGTGGCGACATCCGAGAGATGGTCGCCACAGTCGCTCGCGCGGTGGAATTGGGCGTCAACTACTTCGACACCGCAGCCATCTACGGCGACGGTCGATCGGAACAGAACCTCGGCCGCGTCCTGGCCGAGCTGAAGCCGGATATCGTGCTCGGCACCAAAGCGATGATCGAAGAAGCCGAGCTGAACGATATTGAGGCCGCAGTGATCCGCTCTGTCGAGGCCAGTCTCGGCCGCTTGCGCCGCGATGCAGTCGATCTGATCCAGTTGCACAACCCAATCATGGCTGCGCGCCAGCCGGGCCGGCGCTGGATGACGATCGACGACGCGCAGGCGGCGCTCAGTGCATTCGAGAAGCTGCGTGCGCAAGGCAAGACGCGCTTCTGGGGCATCAATGGCTTGGGTGAGACGGCCGTGCTGCACCAGGCCATCGCGCTCCGGAGGGCCGACACGATCCAGTGCTGCTACAGCGTGCTCAACCCATCGGCCGGCCAAACAGTCCCCCGGGGGTTCCCTTTTCAAGACTACGATCGCCTGATCGACCGGGCGGCGGCTCAGCGCGCCGGTGTGATTGCGTTTCGTGTGTTAGCCGGCGGCGCGCTGAGCGGCATCTGGGCGCAGATGTTCCTCATCGGGTCTTCC
>CAYRFV010000018.1:0-35142 GCA_964423545.1 uncultured Anaerolineales bacterium
TCCGAGAGATTCATGTCCAGCGATTCATCCATTCTTGCCCGCATCGAACAAGAGGCGCGGCGCGCGCTGCTCACCAATGCCATCTTCCGGTGGGAGAGTGCAGCGGTGATCGGCGGCACGGTGTTGGCCAGCGTCTTCTTTAGTCAGTGGTTTCCCGGCTGGCCGGTCTGGGCATGGCCTCTTGCCGGACTCGTCGCAGAGGCGGCCGTGGTGATCACCAGCCTGAAAGACCCCGACGAGATGCAGAAAGTCATGGAATCGCTCTTTCGAGAAAAGTACAACACCGGGGGCATTCGCGATAAGGAGCTGCGTGCAAAGCTCGATGAGGCGGAGGAGTATCGGAGGCGCATACGCGAAGTGGTGGATCAGCAGAAGCGCGGCATCCTGCGCGATCGCTTGGTGAGCACCACTTCCCAGGTGTACGACTGGATCGCCAACATGGTGGCGTTGGCGCGACGCATCGACGCGTACCGCAGCGACCAGATCATCCGCCGAGATCAGAGTTCGGTGCCCAGGGAGGTCGCCGAGCTGGAGGCCCGGATGGCGCGCGAGCGCGATGCCGCGGTGCGTGAGCAGATGGCGATGACCCTGGAATCGAAACGGCAGTTTGCGGCGAGCCTGCAGGAGCTGGACGGCCGCATGGAGCGCGCGGATCTGCAGCTCGACCATTCGCTGGCGGCGTTAGGCACGGTCTACTCGCAGTTGCTGCTTGTGAGCAGCAAGGATGTCGATTCCGACCGGGCCGACCGGCTGCGCGCGGACATCCGCGATGAGGTGAGCGCGCTTCAGGATCTGGTCGAGTCGCTGAGCGAGGTCTATGACGGAATGGAGACAGCCTCTGCCGCAGGAGTTGCCGCGACACGGACGCCTGCATCGGTGACGAAGGCGTCAGCGGCGCGCCGGCAGTAGGATGGGGGTGCACGCCTGTAATGTGCGCGATTTGAGAGGTGACACGATGAAGCATCGCACGTTTTGGATGCTGTTGGTTGTGGCGATCTTCGGTCTGGCGGCTTGCGCGTCCGGTGCGCCGGCCAAGGGTGAGGTGATCGTCTATGTAGCGGGTCCGCTGTCCGGCTTCCAGGCGAACACCGGCCAGACGGTCGCCGGCGGCGTGCGGTTGATGGCAGAGCAGCTCAATCTTTCCGGCGGGCTGCTTGGCTACCGCGTCAAGGTGGTCGCGTTGGATGATGAGGCGGACTCTGATGTGGCGCTCGGCGTCGCCGAACAGGTCAAGGCCGCCATCCAGCGCGGGGATAGAGTGCTCGGCGTCATCGGTCACCCGAATTCCGGACAGACCGATGCCGCCATGGCCGTCTATAAGGATCTCGCGATTGTTGTCATCACGCCGACCGCCTCCGAGGTGGGCCTGACCAGGCAGGGATTCCGCAACTTCTTTCGCGTGAATGCTGCGAACGATGTGCAGGCAAGGATCGGCATCGACTATCTGGTGAACAAGCTCGGCGCGAAAAAGGTCGCAGTGCTCTATAACGATGACTCGTACGGCATCGACTTGGGCAAGCTGGCGGTAAGCGAATTGGCTCGTTTGGGCGCCCAGGTGCCGTTCACTGCTCAGGTGCAGGTGGAGCAGAATCGCTTTGCGAATGAGGTCGCCAAGATCAAGGCAGCGGGCGTCGATGCTATCTACTATGCCGGGTATGAGGTCGAGTGCCCCTATCTGCGTGCCGACTTGCGCGACGCGGGGCTGGACAAGCTGACCTTCATGGCATCCGATGGCTGCTTCCTGGCTGCATCTATCGATAATGCCGACGGTGCAGCCGAGGGCATGTTTGTCACCAGCTTCGCACCCAGCCCCAAATCGGCCGTGGATCAGGCCTGGACCCGGGCCTATCAGGCAGTGGAGTATCGCAACCCCGACACCTACTCGGTCAACGGCTACAGCGCCATGCAAGTGCTGGCCGAGGGCGTCAAGAAGGCCGGCGGACTGAACGCCGCCAAGATCGCGGACGCCATCCGAAAACTGGATGTGACCACGCCTCTCGGCAAGGTGCAGTTCCAGGACAACGGCGACTTGCGCAGTCCGCAGATCTACATCTTTCAGGTGAAGGGTGGCGAGTTTGCCCAAGTAGCGCCGTGATGGCCGATCTGCGTTCGCACTCTGCCCTGGTGAAGGCGAAAGGATCGGAGCGAGGTTTCCTGCCTGACCGAGCGTGTGGCGCCGGAACCCTTGCGCATGTTGCAGTCTGAAACCGCATCGAGACTTACAGGAATGAGCGACTCACTGACTATTCTGGCGATCTTCGCGCACCCCGATGATGAGATCGGCGTGGGCTCAACCTTGGCCCGCTACAGCGACCGGGGTGTGCGCACCGTGCTCGTGTGCGCCACCCGTGGCGAGGCCGCGACGATCTTCTGTGATGGCTGCGCCACGCGTGAGAACCTGGCCCAGGTGCGCACGGCCGAGCTTGAGTGTGCATGTCAGCATATCGGCATCCGCGAGCTGCGTTGGCTTGACTGGCCCGATGGTGGTGTGAAGGACCTGCCGCGGCGCGAGGCGATCGGCCAGATCGTGCGGCAGATCCGCGACGTCCGTCCCGATGTGATCCTGACCCACCCCGAGCATGGGCTCTATCCGCACCCGGATCACCTGGCAATCTGGGAGATGGTGCGCGAAGCGTTCACGCTGGCGGCTGACGAGACGGAGTTTGTCGATGCCGGGCCGGCGTGGGCGCCCGCCCGCCTGTTCACGCGCGCCCTGCCCCAGAGCATCTTCGAGAAGTCGCCGGGTTTGGTCGATTTTCGCGTCGAGTTGAACGGTGAGCTGCTGCCCTTCTACGCCACACCCGATGCTGAAATCGATGTGATCATGCGCGTCGAGCCATGGGTCGAGCGTCGTATGGCGGCCTGGGAATGCCACCGCTCCCAACATAACCCGAAGGGCTTCTCTGCGACCATGCCTGACGGGGTGCGTCGCGAGATGGCAGCCAATGAGCACTACGTGCTGGCCGTCAGCCGCGTGCCGCTGGAGGATGGTGTGCACGAGGATCTGGTCGCTGGCCTGGGGGAGGCTTCGGCCGTTGCGGCCGAGTTTGCCGGCTCGGCTGCCGCATTGCGCGCCGAGCTGGCGGTCCACCTGGCGCTTGCCGAGGTGTGTCAGGCGTATCTGCGAAACGGCGCGGAGCCCAAGTTGGTTGATCTCTACCGCCGCCTTGCTGAAGGCGAGCAGGAGATGATCCACCTCCTGGCGCACCTGCTGCGCCGGGCCGGCGAGTCTGCGGGTGGCACCGTGGCCGATGCCAGGGTGAGCGGCAGTGGGAGGCGCCAGGAGTCAGAACGGGATCGCTTGGTTTTTCTGTTCTCCGCGTCTCAGAAGGTGATGGCGCGCTGCCAGTCGCGAGTACGGGCCGCCGGCTCACCCGATCAGCGGGCCGTCTGGGAGGAGCTCGCACGCGCGGCTCAGACCCAGCTCGACCTGGTGCAGGCGGCGATGGGCGGCTGAAGGACCGCTCCGAACGGCGCCAGCAACTTGGAGGTGCAGAAGGCTGCTCCAGCCGGCCTCCGAATTCTCTCTACCGAGGGAGGTCATACGTGATTCGTTTGCTGTCCGGCAATGAAGCCGCAGCGCGCGGCGCCTGGGAGGCAGGCGTCGCTGTTGCATCTGCCTACCCAGGCACCCCGAGCACCGAAATCCTCGAAACTTTTGTCCGGTTCCCCGACGTCTATGCCGAATGGGCCACGAACGAAAAAGTCGCGTTGGATGTTGCTATCGGCGCGGCCTACGCGGGCAAGCGTGCTTTCACCAGCATGAAGCACGTTGGCCTCAACGTGGCGGCTGATGCACTCATGTATGCGTCGATGACCGGCATCGAGGCCGGGCTGGTGATCGTCACCGCCGATGATCCGGCTATGCACTCCAGTCAGAACGAGCAGGACAACCGCACCTTCGCAAAGTTCGCGCGCATCCCGTGCCTGGAGCCGAGCGACAGCCAGGAGGCAAAGGATATGATGATCGCTGCCTTTGGCCTCAGCGAGCAGTTCGATGCCCCTGTGATGCTGCGCATGACCACGCGCATCTGTCACTCGACCAGCGCGGTCGAGTTGGGCGAACGCATGGCGCCGCCGGTCAAGCGCACGCGACTGCCGCGCGACCCGACCAAGTACGTGATGGTGCCTGCCAATGCCCGCCCGCGCCACGCGATCATCGAGCAGCGCATGGGCAACGTGGCCGGCTTCGCCGAGACATTTCCCTACAACCGCGTCGAGCCCGGCGATCCCGGGCTCGGATTCATCACCGCGGGCGTGGCCTATCAATATGTCAAAGAGATCTTTCCGAAGGCTTCGGTGCTGCGGTTGGGGATGACCTGGCCTTTGCCTGCAGCGCTGATCCGCCGCTTCGCGGCGTCGGTCGAGCGGTTGATCGTCGTTGAGGAGCTCGACCCGTTCATCGAGGAGGCGGTGCGGCTGCTCGGCATCCCGGTCGAGGGGAAGAGCATCTTCCCGCTCACCGGCGAGTTTGACCCGCGCGTGGTGCGCGAGTGCGCGATCCGGGCCGGTCTGCTGCCCGCAGCAGCGCACGTGCCCGTGGTGTCCGTAGATGTCGGCGCGTTGCCGGCGCGTCCACCGGTGCTGTGCCCTGGTTGCCCGCACCGCAGTACGTTCTATGTGCTCAACAAGCTCAACGTGCCAGTGTTGGGCGATATTGGCTGCTATTCCCTGGGACTGATTCCGCCGCTAAGCGCGATGCACACGCTCGGCTGCATGGGCGCCGGCATCGGCGTGGCCCATGGCGCAGCCAAAGCCGGCAATCCGGAACACCACGTGGCAGTAATCGGCGACTCCACCTTCTTCCATACCGGCCTGCCGGCGCTTGCCAACGTCGTCTACAACCAGAGCCCCATCATCACGATCATCATGGACAATCGGGTGACGGGTATGACCGGCCATCAGGATAACCCCGGCACGGGACGCACTCTGCAACACAAGGCTGCGCCGATCATCGAGATCGAGCCGGTGGTGCGGGCGCTGGGGGTGAAGCAGGTCAAGACGGTGGGCGCATACGAGGTCGACGAGATCGAGGCGACTCTCAAGCAGTACATGCAGATCGCTGAACCTTGCGTCCTGATCACGCGCGAGCCGTGCGCACTGCTGCCGGAGGCGCGCAAGCACTGGCATGCCCTGAAAGTGGACAGCGAGAAGTGCAACGGCTGCACCCTCTGCTTTCGTATCGGCTGCCCGGCCATCATCAAGAGCGCAGAGCTCGACACGCGCTATCACCGTCCCAAGGCCGAGATCGATCCGCTGCTGTGCACGGGGTGCGAGGTGTGCGCCCAGGTGTGCCCCCGCCGGGCGATTGGGGACGACAGACAATAGTCGGGGGGATCGGGGACAAAGGACCCGCCGTTGCCTTTCGTCCTGGCTCCTTCCTGACGGGCCGGAGGCATGCCATGCAATCCAGCATCAACTTCCTGCTTGCCGGCGTCGGCGGCCAGGGGACCCTTCTGGCGAGCGACGTGCTGGTCAATGTGGGCCTGGCGGCCGGCTACCAGGCGAAACAAGCCGAGGTTCATGGCATGTCGCAGCGCGGTGGCAGCGTGACGAGCTATGTGCGATGGGGCCAGGCCGTGCACTCGCCCCTCGTCGGCGCAGGCGAGGTGGACGTCTATCTCGCCTTCGAGAAGATCGAGGCGCTGCGCAATCTCAACCAGCTGCGCCGCAACGCCCTGGCCGTGATCAACCTGCACGCCATCCCGCCCGTGACTGTGACGTCGGGCGGTCAGCCCTATCCGGACGATGACCGGCTGCGAGCCGCCATCGCCCAGGTGACGGACAGGGCAGGTTACGTGGACGGCCTGGCCATCGCCGAGGCGTTGGGCAACGCGCGTGTGGAGAATGTGGTGCTCCTCGGCGCGCTCTCGGCGATGATGGAGCGAGAGGGACTGATTGGCTCGGAGCTGCTGCCTGACGAATGGATCGTGGCAATCACGCAACGTGTGCCGGGAAAGTACGCTGCCTTGAACCGGAGGGCGTTCGAAGAGGGACGTCTGGCCGTCTGAGCTCTGTGCGCGCCCGTCGCGTATGTTTCGTGGATTGCGAAATCCTGCTATAATGTGACCGTCGAGTAACAATGACGTGCAAGGAGCCGCTGCCCATGGGACCCCGGACCGTGCCCATATCGCAATCCATGCGGTCGTCTCGATCGCTGCCGTGGTGGGCGTTGCTGCTGCCAGGCCTGGTGGCGGTGGTCGTCGGCGTGCTGCTGATTGTGGCGCCGCGCGTCACTGCCTTCGACCTCTTCTTGCTCCTCGGCGGCGTCTGCATCCTCGGCGGAATGATCGCACTCATCAGCCTGGCGCTCAACCGCGTCCAGTGGGGCTACAAGCTGTTCGGGGGGCTTGTCGCCATCCTGATCGGTCTGGCGCTGGTCAGCGACCCGCTCTTCGGCGCCTATCTGCTTGCGGCGATGGCGCTCTGGATTCTGGGAGTCGGCGTGCTGTTGGGCGGAGTGGGCCTGATCATCGCGGGGCTATCCTACGCCAGTTGGACGCCTACCGGTCGCGGGCGGGGCGCGCTCATGGCGGCCGGCGGGGCGCTCTGTCTGATCGCCGGTTTCGGGATCGTGCTTGGCTCGGCAGTGGGGCCACTCAAGGCGCCGTGGCTCTATGGCCTCGCCATCATTGCAGCCGGCGTCGGAAGCATCGCCGGCGCCCTGAGCAAACGAAGCCGCGCTTGAGCGTCTCGCCTCGTCACTGCCGCGCCAGCGCGTGGCCGTAGAACCTCACGTAGTCGAGCAAGTGCTCTTCCCAATAGGTATAACCATGTTCTCCGGGTGACACCTGCCAGATGTGGTCGATGCCGCGACCCGCCAGAATGCCGTGCAGCAGCTCCGCCCGCTCCAGCCACGGATCTTCGCTGGGCATGTCGAGCCAGATCTTCAGGCGCTCCAATCCCGGCAGTGACCGTGCCAGCGCCACCGGGTCTTTGCTGGCAAACTCCTCGCCCTTGCCCAAGAAGTCGACGGACGTCTCCTCCGGCCGCAGTGACACGCTGTGGGCGCCCACGATGCCGAAGGTCCGCAGGTTGCGAAAGGCGTTCGACAGCGCGCCCCAACCCCCCATCGACAGGCCGCCGATCGCGCGCGCACTGGCGTTTCGCAGGGTTCGATAGGTGCCGTCGATGTGCCGGACGAGATCGCGCGTGAGGTACTCGCCCCAGCGCGGGCCATCGTCGGCATGGTTGACCCAGTACTCCTTGTCTCCCTGAGGCAGTACGACGATCATCGGAGGGATGTCACCAGCGCGGATGGCCCGGTCGGCCACGTTGACGATGCCGTAGACGATCCATTCGTCGCGATGGCCGCCCAGTCCGTGGAGCATATAGAGGGTCGGATAGCGCCGGCCGCCCGTGCCGTAGTCGGGAGGCAGGTAGATCCAATACGGCATGTCGCGATCCAGCTCGGGACTATAGAACCAGCGCTCCTGTAGCGTTCCCTGAATGTCGTTCTCCACGAATTCGCTGATGCGCGTCAGCGCATCGGCCGAGATGACGACCTTCCACGGCACGTCGGGCGTCGGCGCGGCTACCGGCGCTGACGCTTCCGGCTGCGCAGCCGCAGCCGGCGCTGCCTTAGCTGCGGCCACCTGCGGGGCTGCCGCCGCGGCGCTGCGCGGGATGGGCGTGCCGAAACGGCTCGGCGCTCGCACATTGGCCGCCGGCGCCGCCTCGGCGATGGCCTGCATCCCCGGGTGCGTCGGCGACGGATCGAGCCATAGTGCAAGCGCGGCGATGATGGCGAGCGCCACCGGGCTGGCATACCAGTAGCGCTTGGTGCGCGGCGTAGGTGTCAGCAGCTGCCAGTGCACCAGCGCCCAAATCAGCAGGACGCTCGCGATCTGTACGAGCGCGTTGAACCACTGTGGGCCGGGATAACTCAGGTTGAGGGGCGCGACTGCGATCGCAACGGCGACGACCAGAACCACATGCGCCGAATAGGCGTAGAGCGCATGCTGTCCCAACGGCAGCAGCAGCCAGCCGAGCGCGCGCCGAATGGGTCGCCAGAAGACCGTGACCGCAAAGAACATGAAACTGAAGACGAGCGCCGACGCGATCAATCGGCCCGGTCGCAGATCCACCTTCGCGAACACGTAGTCCTGAAGCCAGACGCGGGCGCCGTGAAGGGTCAAGCTGCCGATGGCGATATCGGGCGGCATGACGTCGGTGGGTGGATCCACCACGAAGTAGACGCCGATCAAGGCGAGCACGCCGATCCCGGTCAGCACCAACATCGTGCGCGCAGCCCGGCGGCTCAGCAGCGGCAGCCGATCCTGGCGGTACCCGAGCACCAACCCGGTGAAAAAGAGCACCTGCCAGGCCGAGAAGTTGAACAGGTAGTTGCCGGCGATGGGCCAGGGCAGCGACACCAGGTCCGGATAGACCTGGTAGACGCCCCACAGCAGCCATGACGCTCCGAGCACGACCCAGGTCAGTCCGCGATCGAGCAGGACGAATGCCAGCGGCGAAACCAGGAACAGGGCCGTGTAGAGCAGCATGACATCGACCAGGTAGTAGGTCTGGTGGAGCGTCAGCACGCTGAGAACCACACGCAGCGGATTGCTGGCATCGATGCCCTGGGCAAAAGACAGCCCGAGCATTTCCGCCACCGGCAAAATCAACAGGGTGAGGCCGATGGTCACCAGGTAGAGGGTCATGGCGCGCTGGAGAACCTTTAGCAGCGCGGCTCCCAAGCCAAGCCGCTCGATCATCCGGTGATACACCAGGCCCGCAACCAGGCCGGATGTGAGGATGAATCCCTCGGCCGCCGAGGCGTAGAAACGATTGCCCCCTGTCAGCAGGTAGAGAGGCGACGGACCGCGCACGTGATCGACGATCATGGCGACGACGAAGAAGCCGCGCAGCAGATCGATGCGCAGGTCGCGGCCGTGAAGGTCGATGTAGCACGGATCCGGGCCATCCTCGAACGCCGGGGCGGGTCGCGGCCGGCCTCCCGGCGGCAGCATCACGTCATCGTGGCATTCGTCGGTGGACGCCGGCTCCGCGGCCCTCAGTCTGTTCTTGAACCACTGCATCTTGAGACGTGGGTGTTCGGTCATGTCGGCATGTCGGCCCATTGTGAGTGGATGAATGTCGGCAAGCTGGCCTGTGCGAGCACCGATCAGCCTGCTGGCTCGCAACCACGGTCAGTCTGATCGCCCAGGCGTGCGCCGCGGCTGGCTGGCCCAACGATGCGGCTGTATAGCCCCAGGAATCCGCTCGTGACGGCCGGCGGGCGTGGCTTCCAGGTGGACAGGCGAAACGCCAGCTCTTCTGCGGGCGCCAGCAGATCGAGTCGGCGACCCGGGATGTCGATCTCGATCAGGTCCCCCTCGCGCACTACGGCGATCGGTCCCCCTGCATACGCTTCCGGGCAGACGTGGCCGATGCACGGGCCGCGCGTCGCGCCCGAATAGCGCCCATCGGTGACCATCGCCACCGATTCGCCCAGCCCCAACCCCATCAGCAGCGCAGCCGGAATCGACAATTCGCGCATCCCCGGACCGCCGGCCGGCCCCTCGTTGCGAATCACCAGCACGTCGCCGGGGCGAATGGCGCGCGCCATCAGCGAATCACGCACCTCTTCCTCCGACTCGAAGACCCGCGCCGGGCCGACATGTCGCAGCATCGACGGCGCCACCGCGCTTTGCTTAACGACGGCGCCGTCGGGTGCGAGGGTGCCGCGCAGCACGGCAATCCCGCCTTCGGAGGCCAGCGGCGCATCGAGCGAGTGAATGACATCATCGCGCAGGACGCGCGCGGCGACTGCAATCTGGCCGACAGTGCGGCCATCGACCGTCGGCGCGCTGCAGTCAAGCAGCGGCGACAGCGTCTGCAGCACAGCCGGGACGCCGCCGGCCGCGTGCAGATCGTTCACGGTCAGCCGGCTGGCGGGTGCGAATCTGGCAATCAGCGGCGTTGTCCGGCCCAGCCGATCGAACGTATCGGGGGTGATCTCCGCACCGACCTCGTGCGCCACCGCGGGCAGATGCAGCGTTGCGTTGGTCGAGCCTCCCAACGCCAGCGTGACGCGCACGGCGTTCTCCAGGCTGGTTTGTGTCAGCATCGCGCGTGCGCGCACGCCTGCCTGCACCAGGTCGACGATGCGGCGGCCGGCCGCGCGGCACAATCCCTCGCGTGCCGGATCGAGCGCGGGGAGGGTGGCGCAGCCGGCCGGCGCCAGCCCCAGCGCTTCGACGATGCAGGCCATCGTGTTCGCCGTGCCCATGAAGCCGCATGCACCGGGGCCTGGGCACGCACAGCGCTCGATTGCGTGGAACTCCGCCTCGGTGATGCGCCCGGCCTTGTAGCGGCCCATCCCCTCTTTGACGTCGCTGAGGAGCAGCTCTCTCGCTCCGGAAGTGCTCTCGACGGTGCCGGAGGCCGCGTCCTGCCGCGCGTGCCGTTCCGCCCCAGGGGATGGCGCCCCTCTCTCGTCGGCGTCGCCCGGATGGCGCCCCTCGACCGGCGGGATGAGCCATCCCGGCGGGATAAGCCATCCCGGCGGGATAAGCCATCCCGGCGCCATCGGCCCGCCCAGCACGAAGATCGTCGGCAGGTTCAACCGTGCGGCGGCGATCAACATGCCCGGAATGATCTTGTCGCAGGAGCAGAGCATCACCATCCCATCGAAGCGGTTGGCTTGCGCCATCAGCTCCACCGAGGCGGCGATGATGTCGCGCAGCGGCAGGATGGCGTGCATCCCCGCTCCCTGGGCGATGCCGTCGCACGGCGCCACGGTGTTGAACTCGGCTGCCGCGCCGCCTGCCTGGCGCACCCCCTCTTTCACCCATTCGGCCAACCGGCGCAGGTGGAAATGACCGGGGTCGACCTCGCTCCATGAGTTGGCGATGCCGATCAGCGGCTTCTCGAAATCCGCCTCGCTGAAGCCCATCGATCGGTAGAGCGCCCGCGGATACGCGCCCGCCACCCCCGCAAAAATGCCTCGGCCCTTCACCCTTACCTCACGCCCCACAGCCCACGTATCACGCCTCTCCCGGCATTCCCCGCTCGATCGGAGCCAGCCTGGCCGTGAAATGCCGCAAGACCGGCGCTTGCCAGACCATGCGATAGCCCGGCAGACGCTCGCGCTGGGCATGCACGGCGAGAATCGCCTCGGCCAGGTAATCCACATGGCTTTGGGTGTAGACGCGACGCGGGAAAGCCAGGCGCACCAGGTCGTTGGCTGCGGCGCGCTCCGTCCCGTCGGGCTGCAAGCCGAACATTACGGTCCCGATCTCGACCCCACGCACGCCGCCCACCAGGTAGAGCGCATTGTTCAGCGACCACGCCGGATACTGCAGCGGCGGGATGTGCGGCAGCATCTCCCGCGCATCCAGGTAGACGGCGTGTCCGCCCGTCGGCTGGACAATCGCCACGCCGGCGCTGATCAGTTTCTCGCCCAGGTAGGCGATGGAGCGGATGCGGTAGCGCAGATAGCCCTCGTCGAGCGCCTCGTACAGCCCCACGGCGATCGCCTCCAGGTCGTAGCCGGCCATGCCGCCGTAGGTCGGGAACCCCTCGGTGAGGATCTCGACGTTGCGACAGCGCGCGGCCAGGGCGTCGTCGTTCAACGCCAGGAACCCGCCGATGTTCGCCATGCCGTCCTTCTTCGCACTCATCGTGCAGCCGTCGGCGTATGAGAACATCTCGCGTGCGATTTCGAGGGGCGTGCGGTCGGCATAGCCCGCCTCCCGCGTCTTGATGAACCAGCTGTTCTCTGCGAAACGGCAGGCGTCGATGAGGAACGGCAGGCCGTGCTCGTGCGCGATCCCGCCGGCCTCCCGAATATTAGCCATGCTGACCGGCTGGCCTCCGCCGGAGTTGTTCGTCACCGTCATCATCACGGCCGGGATGCGCTCCGGGCCGATCTGCTGGATGGCGGCGCGCAGCGCGTCCAGGTCCATGTTGCCCTTGAAGGGGTGGATCAGCCGCGGCTGGCGGCCCTCGGCGATCACCAGGTCGCGCGCCTCCGCGCCGGTGTTCTCGACGTGGGCGCGCGTGGTGTCGAAGTGAGTGTTATTCAGCACGACCTTGCCCGGCCCTGCAATCGCGCCGAACAGGATGTGTTCGGCCGCTCGTCCCTGGTGGGTGGGGATCACATGCTTGAAGCCGGTGATATCGCGTACGGCAGCCTCGAATCGATAGAAGGAAGCCGCGCCCGCGTACGATTCGTCGCTGGCGACCATGCCCGCCCACTGCCGCGCAGACATCGCCCCTGTCCCGCTGTCGGTCAGCAGGTCGATCAGAACATGCTCCGCGCGGAGCAGGAATGGGTTGTAGCCTGCCTCAGCGAGCCACCTCTCGCGCTCCCGCCGTGTGCTGAAGGGGATCGGTTCGACCGAGCGGACGCGAAACGGCTCGATGATCGTCTGCGGACGGAAATCGTCCAGCATCATTGCCACCTCATCTCAACGTGTGCCTGCCATTCAGCAGGATGCCTGCCACGCCAACCACTGCGCGTGAAAATAGGCCGTTCCGCCCGGCGCGATCAGCGTGCCGGGCGCCGGGCATTCGCCGATGACCTGGGCGCCGTGTGCCAGGAGCTCGTCGATGGGCCGCGGCGCCGCGTAGGTGTCGAGCAGCATCCGGTGATCCATCAACAGCAGCGCGGGCATCTCGGTGCAGGGAAGTGGATCGCCCAGCGCGGCGGCGCGGAAGACCGCGGTGACGATCGTCACCGGGATGCGTTGGAGCTGCGGCCCGCGCCGCAGCCGGAAGGTGGCGGTCCAAACCAGGAGCGGCCGACTTGGCTCGCGCCAGCGATAGGCGATGGGCCGCGGTGCAACCCCCTGGCGGCACCAATACGTGATTGCGCTGTCGCCCAGCGAGATCGGGCAGCACGCCTCCTCCCACGCTTCGCGCTCTACCGCCTGCCCCCAGCTCTCGCCCGCAGCCAGGTGCCCGCCGATGCCCACGAACGCTCGCACATCCGGTCGCCCCCGCGCGCCCAGCGGCAGCGCATCGACATCGAGGCCGAAGACGAGCTTGTCGCGCCACGTCAGGATCAGCCCCGTGCTGAGCTCAGCGCCCGGACCGCCCAGATCTGCCAGTTCCAGTGTGTCGCCGCGCACCAGCGCCGGCGTCTCGCCGATGAGGTCAGAGGTGTCTTCCATGGGATCTTGCGGCGAAAGACGATCCGCGGAGAATGAAGGCTGCGCCTGCGGTCCGGGTCTTTCGCCCTTGTTCCTTCGTCAAGTCGGTATCGCCGCTTCTGGCCCTTCCAGGTCGGGCTGTCCTTTCACGCCGATGCTGTTCAGCGCGGCCACGGCAAGCCGGTCAGCGCGCTCGTTCAGCGGGTCGCCGGCATGGCCGCGCACCCACCTCCACGTGAGCCGGTGCGGCTGCATCGCGGCGTGAAGCGCCAGCCACAAATCGCGGTTCTTGACCGGCTGCTTGCTGCTCGTGCGCCAGCCATTGCGCAGCCAGATGGCCAGCCACTCCGTGACCCCTTGCTTCAGGTATTCGGAGTCGGTGTGCATCTCGACGGTGCACGGCCGGGTGAGCGCCTGAAGCGCGGCCAGCGCAGCGCGCAGCTCCATGCGGTTGTTCGTCGTCAGCGACGCACCGCCCTGCAGCACCTTCTCGTGCGGGCCATAGCGTAGGATGGCGCACCAGCCGCCCGGCCCCGGATTGCCGGAGCACGCGCCGTCGGTGTAGACGATGACTGTGGTTGGGTCGGGCAATGCATGCTCCAGGCGCTCGCCGATGCGGACCCCTTACGATCCACGGATGCTGAACCATTTCTGTGGCGGCGCGTCGTCGGCAACCATCACCTCGACCTCCGTCACCTCGGCGCGGCTGGGGCCGGTGCGGCACCAATCCACCAGGCGATCCACCGCCGCCGCATCCCCCTCGAACAGCGCTTCGACCGAGCCGTCCCACCGGTTGCGCACCCAGCCGGTCACGCTCAGGCTATCGGCCTGCCGCGCGCAGCTGGCGCGGAATCCGACCCCTTGCACAACGCCGCGCACGACGACGCGGACACGCTTCTGGCTCATCGCGCTTCGGCCCCATCCGATCGATCTGGAATCGATTTTATATCACAAACGGGTGACGGGCAATTTCGGGCCGCGACAAGGAAGTCAGGGCAGTCGGGGGCCGTGTGCCGCGTGCCGGATGGCCGCCAGCACGGCGGCCATATTGGAGGTGCGATAGGCGTGCGCCATGCAGGGGGTGCTGTGCGCCAACCCCACCTGGCCGCCGGGCGAGAGGGCGATGACGCCCCCCAGACCGCCGATGCGCTTGCGGAAGTAGGCGATGGCGACGTCCGCGGCGGTCGATGCATCTCCCAACAGCGCAAGCTGGTCGACCGCGGTCTTGGCGAGCACGGTCTTCATGATCTGCTCGCCCCAGCCGGTGCACGCGGCCGCACCGAGCAGGTTGTCGGCGTACAGCCCGCAGCCGATGATCGGCGTGTCGCCGACTCGGCCGGGGTGCTTGAACATCGTGCCGCCGGTCGAGTTGCCCGCCGCCAGGTCGCCGGCCACATCGAGCGCCAGCGCACCGACGGTGTCGGCTCCGCCGGGCGCGCGACCGCCGCCCGACACCTGGGCGCTGCTCCCGCCGAACGCCGGCCGCCGCTCCCCTGTGGCGCTGCGTCGCTCCTCCCACAGCCGCCGCTCCCGGTCAACGACCAGCGCCTCGGGTGCGCAGAGGGGGAGGCCCATCTCGGCGGCGAAGCGTTCGGCGCCGCTCCCCACCAGGAAGACGTGCTCGGAGTCGTGCAGCACGCGGCGCGCCAGGCTGATCGGGTTGGCGATGCGCCTGACCGAGGCGACCGCGCCGGCCATCAGCGTGCGGCCATCCATCATGCCTGCATCGAGCTCGACTTCGCCGTCGCGATTGAGGTGCGACCCGCGACCGGCATCGAAGACGGGATGATCCTCCATCACGCGCACCGCAGCCTCGACCGCATCCAGCGCTGAGCCGCCCTCCGCCAGCACATTCCAGCCGGCCTCCGCTGCCGCCCTGCAGCCCGCCACGTGATCGGCTTGCAGCTCGAGGGGGATGTCCCACGCGCCGCCGTGAACGATGATCGCGCAGCCCATCGCGCCTTCCTCAGCAGGTGATGTGGAACAGCCCCAGGAGTCTGCCCTCGGCGGCGTTCCATTGCTGGACCGCTTTCGGGGTTGGCCATAGATCGACCTGGCAGTCGCGCGCTTTCAGAAACTCAGCAGCCTCCTGCGAGAGACGCACCTGATCGTTCTGCCCCGTGCCGATGATGATGCGCTCGGCCTTCTTGCGGTACAGGTCCTCGATCTCTGCCAGGCTCAGGGTGTGCGAGGTGCCATAGACGGCCTTCGAGAGGGTTTTGTCGCGCTTGCGCACCTTGCCGCTCAGGCGGATGACGATGTCATGTTCGTAGCGCTGACCTTCGACGGTGATGCTGCCGAACCAGGTGTCGTCGATCTTTGGCCGCATATTTGCCTCCTGCTGCCGATTCGCGCTCTATTGTGACCAGACCCTCAGGGAGATCCGAGCGAGCCGGCCTATACCTATTCCAACGCTTGACCGCAGGGGAGGGTGCGGGATGCTGCCCCGCGGTCGTCTCAGGCGTCAACCAGGGGTGTCTGCCGCACTGGCGACCTCGCTCCCGCCGGTCGCTCCCGGCTCACTGGCCGGCTTCGGCTCCCGCACCCACAGCCCGATTGTCAGCGCGCCGACCCACATCATGGTCGCCGTCAGAAAGAAGGGCGCGCGCACGCCGAAGCCGGCGGCCGCTGCGGCCCCCGTCAGGGGACCGATGGCATTCGAGGCCGCCATGGTGCTGGCATCCAACCCGAACACCACCCCCTCGCGGCCTGCCGGCGTCAGCTTCGCAAGCAGCGCGGTGAGCGTGGCGAGGGTGCCGCCGATGGCGAAGCCACTGCAGAACTGCCAGAAGATCAATAGCCGCGGATCGTGGACGAACGGTTGCGGCAGATAGCACAGGCCGGCGGCGATGGCGCAGAGGATCAGCAGCCGGCGCTGTCCGAATCGATCGCTCCAACTACCGATGAGCGGTGAGGAGATCGCGGAGCCAAGCGAGGAAACCCCGGCAATGAGGCCGGTGAGGGCGCCAACCGTGGCGCCCGGCGGCAGCAGCGTCTGGATGAAGAGCGGCAGAATCGGGCTGATGGCCTGGTTTCCGATGCGCAGCATGATGCGCGAGGCGAAGGCCGCCAGCAGCGGCGCCGAGGCGAGCACCAGCAGCAATGCCCGGCCATAGCTCAGACGTCCGCTGCGGCTGAGTTCCCGCGTGGGCTTGAAATCCTCGTGGACGAACGCGACCACTAACAGGCCCGAGAGGAACAGCAGGCTGCCGGTGATCCAGAAGCTGGGACGATAGCCGAACGCGTCCCCGGAGATGCCGCCGAGCAGCGGCCCCAGCGACACGCCCAGGTAGACCGCCGTCTGCAGCGACCCCATCGCCATGCCCGCGCGTTCCTTCGGCGCCGTGCTGGCGACGAGCGCCATCGTGGCGGGCACGGTGCCGGTGAAGATGCCCTGGATGAAGCGCAGCACCATCAACTGCTGGACGTTGGTGACGAAGCCCATCAGCGCCAGAATGACCGCGCCCCCGAAAGTGGCGCGCACCACCATCAGCTTGCGGCCGTAGCGGTCCGCCAGCGCGCCCCAAATCGGCGCCACCAGCGCCATACTGACCGCCTGCGCCGCGGTGACCAGCCCGGCCCACAGGCCTACCTGTCCGAGGTCGGTGACGCCGAGCTCTTGGATGTAGAAGGGCACGAACGGTGTGACGAACGAGAAGCCCGCCACCGCGATAAACTGGGTCACCCAGAGGGTGTAGAGGGTTCGCTGCCAACCAGGCACGATAGTCGCCGCCCTGCACATTCCCGCAATGAAATGCGCAACGTAATGTTGAGAGTGTATACTCCCGATTAGTGTATTCTACCACGACTTGCCGTGCAGCGGTGGGCCGGCGCCGGGCGTGAACGCTGGCGCAGCATGTTTTTTTGGATCGGGAGTTGCATCACCACGGCGTTTTGCAGTCTTGACACTCGGACGATCTTCGCCTATACTTGGCTTCGGGCGGAACGGTTCCCTTGATTCAATAGTCGTGTTGCACACCCCAACAAGCCTGGAGGAGAAAGGATCCTATGAGGCACTTTCTATCCATCACCTTTGCTATCCTCTTGCTTCTCGGCCTGGGGAGCCTCGCGGTGCTGGCGCGACCGAACGGCGCAAGCACGCCGTCCGCGCTTGAGGCCGCCGCCCAGCCTGGCGCCAGCCAGCAAACCGCCTCCCAGCCCGCAGTCGCGGCGCCCTCTGCCCCTGCCGCACCGGCAGCAGGTGCACAGAACTACAATATGATTGCTATGCCGCTCAACGCCAGCAATCAGTTCAGCAGCAACAACCCCAGTCTGCCGTTCACGGCTAACGGTCTGGGAAAGCTGCTGGGAACCGGTGTGGTCGAGGTTTCGAAGCTGCGCCCGGACGTACAGGCCTATCTCACCTGGTATCCCGAGATCGAGGATGGCGATGACTTCAACCTCGAGGTAGGGGGCGCCTACTGGCTCCTTCTCGGATCCGGAGCCAGCAGCAGCATCAGCTTCGTCGGCGACGTGCCTGATGAGGGGACCGTGCAGATGACCCTGGTGCGGCCGACCAGCGGCGCCGGTTGTCTGTACAACGATATCTCAATCCCCCTGGACCAGGACGCAATCACTACGCCGCAGCAGTTGGCGGACGCCATCGGCAACGTGGCTGAGGTGGCGCAGCTCAATGCAGCAAACCAGGGTTTTCTGGTGTGGTACCCTGAGATCATGGACGGCGACAATTTCACGATCCGAATCGGGTATCCGTATCGCCTCTGTCTGAAGGTTGGCGGAGCGACGATTTGGCCATGACGTGGCGCCGATAGCCGGACGCGTCGCATCGCACCCACCTCCTTAGGAAGGAACAATCTATGAGACACCTTCGATGGCTCCTCGTTCTGATTGCTCTGATGTCGGCGTTTGCCCCCATGTCAGTGTTGGCCGCTCCTCTTCCGCCGGAAGCCGATGCCTGGGTGCAGTCTGCCAACCCCGATCTGCCGTCCAACACGACTCAGCTTAATTGGGAGAATCTCTGGGCCCGATCCGCTTTGGCCGCGTGCAACGCGGATCGCATCACGCTGCTTCGCTGGAATCTGACCGCGCTGCCGACCGGTCAGACCCTCGACACCGCCACCCTCAGGATTCAGGCTAACTTCGTTTCGGGTAGTACCGGCTCTGGGGTCAATGCCGCACTGGCGCTGTTCAAGGTCGCCAACGACACCTGGACCCAGGATGTCACCTGGAACACCATGGTGAACGGCGGGATATTTAACCCGACCCCGCCCATCCCCGAAACGGACCTGATCCAGGAGCTCCCGCTGCCGGCCCCGTTCACCACGGGATTCTACCAGTTCACCTTCCAGAGCGAGGCGCTCAGGCAGTATGTCCAGGAGACACTGGCTGTCGAAGCGGACAAGAAGGTCAGTTTCGCGCTGCTGGTGCGGGGCGCCTGTGGCATCGGTTCGGTCGGTGTACGCCTGGACTCCTCCCATTTCGGGGCGCCTACCGGCGGCGCCAGCGCTAATGCGAGTCCACTGGCCGGCGTCCCGCCGAGCCTGGAGTTGGCGGGTCCGACGGCGGTGGCGTTGGCCACCCTCGAGGCGCAGCAGCCCGCGGCCAACTGGCCGCTCCTGATCGCCCTCGGGGCGCTGCTTCTGATGGCGGTCGCGGCGGGGCTGATCTACCGTCGCCAGGCTGCCACCCGCTAGTCTCCGCTCGCGGCCGATGAGGGCCGCACGTTGCGCCGAAAAGTCGAAGAGCCTCTGCGCCAGGCGGAGGATTCTTCGACTTTTCTAATTCTTAACCTCTTGACATCGCACCCCCCGCGCCGTATACTCCTAATGCAGGTTCCTCAGTCCCCCTGAGATCGAAGCGCGATTTCTCTCCACCGATCCCAACTAAAGACAGGTTCCTATGAAACACGATCTGACCCTTGCGTGCGCGGTTGTGTTCCTGCTGGCCTTGGGCGCCCTGGCGGTCCTGGCGCGGCCCGAAGGAGTCGGCAGCCCGGCTGTGCCGGAGCCCGTCGCCACCGCTGCGCCGAGTGAAAAGGCGGCGCCGGCCGCGCCAAGCGCCGCCGAGACCTATAACGTCATCCCGGTGCCGTTGCCCGCGGTCGATCAGTTTCCGGCGGGACAGTTCAATGCAGCGGGCCTGGCAAGTGTGGTCGGCCCCGGCGTCCAGCAGGTGCTGGAATGGAATCCGGCGACCGGCTCCTATCTGTCGTATATCCCTGGCATCGGTGGCGATGAGATACCGCTGAAGGTGGGTGGGGTCTATTGGTTCGCCTTGGACAGCTCTGCGAACCCCACGGTGAGCTTCATGGGCGACGTCCCCGCGGTAGGCTCGGTCAAGTTCACCCTGGTGCGACCCACGACCGGCGGGTGCGTCTACAATGATATCTCTCTTCCCCTGGATCGCGACTTCATCGCGACTGCGCAAGCGCTGGCCGATAGTATCGGCAATGTAGCGCACGTGCGTGAGTGGGACCCATCGACCCAAACGTGGCGTCAATACAGGCCCGGCTCCAGCGATCAGAACTTCGCCGTCAAGATCGGCTATCCCTATCACGTCTGTCTGATGCCGACCGGCAGAACCACCTGGCCGTAATCTCAAGCCGCTCGCGCATTGTGCGACCTGGATGGGTAAGAGGAGAGATGCGATTATGCGCACACATGACATTCGGTGGTTGGGTTTGGTCCTGGTGCTGGGCGTGAGCTTCTTGGGGGCTCTGTCCGCCGCGTCTGCAGCAAGAGCGGCGGCTCCGGCGGCTGCCGCGGCTCCGGCAGCCGCGATCCCCGCCGTCTCCGGTCTGGGGCCATCGGCCGACATGTACATCAACCTGAACGCCCCTTCGGCCGCCAGCAACCTGGTCGATCCCGGAAATCTCTGGATCTCGTTGAGCGGCGATCCGGACGGCAACTGCATCACCACCCGGGTGACTTACTTGAAGTTTAGCCTCGCCAGCCTGGCGCCTGGCGAGGCGGTCGACCCCGCCGCCAGGCTCATCTTGACCCGCAGCGGGGCCACCGGCAATGCGCCGGGCCACACGGTGGCGCTATATCAGGTTGCCAACACCTGGGATGAAACCTACCAATGGAACACGGCGCCGCTCCCAGGGCTGCCCATCGGTGCACGGCAGCCCTTCCCGGACGTTAACGGCGCCCAGGTGATCTTCAGCGGGCCGGCGTTCGTGAGCTATGTGCAGGCCCACGCGGACACCGATGATACCGTCGGCTTCGCGGTGCAGTTGGCAGCCTCGGAAGAGTGCCCCGCGGGCGTTGTCAGTGCGGTGTTCGACAGTCGTGAGGATGCCAGCGGCAGCGCACCGTCGCTGGTCGTGCGAAGCTCGCAGGAACCGACGTCTACTCCGACGCCGAGCCCCACTTCCGGTCCGTCGGCCACCCCGACGGCCACGCCGACGTCCGGGGTGACGTCGAGTCCCACGCCCAGTCCGACTCCAGAGGCCATGCCTAGTCCGACGCCTAGCCCGACGTCGGCGATGACGTCCAGCCCGACGCTTAGCCCGACGCCCAGCCCAACATCTGCAGTCACGCCGGGGCCGACGTCCAGCCCGACGCCCGAGGCAACCCCCAGTCCGACGTCGAGCCCGACCGTTGGCCCCACGGTCGACACTCGGCGCCTCATGCGGCTGCCGCTGATCTGGCGCAGTCGCTGATGCCGGGGGCTGCGACGCGGTGCGCTGATTCGCGGATCGGTCGCACAGCCCCCAATCGAGTCACGGCATTCGCCGAGGAGCCTGCCTTTTGTCTGGAGGCTCTTCGGCGATTCTTTCCCCCTTGAAACGGCGCCGCATCTGCACCCCAGGTTGGCAACGCACTTGACTCGCGCAACGCCAACCGCTATCATGACCCTCAATGCATCCTCGCTCACTGCAGGAAGCGATGCACAGGCGCTGACATGCCGCTTCGCGCCGGCGCGAAGCGGCATGCCGATCGTGTGCGTCCGTTTGTGATCCGCATCCTTAATGTGAATTGTAACACTCGCCCGCTATACTGTCATAAGGAATGGCTGCATCGCCGTTCCTGTTTCCCCTGGACTTTACCACCGCATCGGAGACCCAAATAATGAAACCGATGAACCACACAACCGACCCTATCACTGGACCGAGCGTGCGTTGGGCGCTCACGATCTTCGTCATCCTCAGCCTGATCCTGCCGCTCGCACCGGTCGCGGCGGTGGCGCCGCAGGCCCCGCTGGCCGCCGACCAGGTCGGCTACTGGCGATTCGATGAAGGCTCGGGCGCCGCGGCCGGGGACAGCTCCAGCTACGGCAACAACGGGACGGTTTCCGGCGCCGCCTGGACCACCGGCAAGGTGTCCGGTGCGCTGAGCTTCGACGGCGTCGACGATCGAGTCGAGGTGCCTGCCAGCGCCAGCCTCAGCCTCAGCACCAACCGGGTTACCCTCGCCGGCTGGGTGTACCCGACCGCTGTGACGGGCGGTTTTCTCACGCTTGCTCAACGCACAAACGCGGCGGGCACGTGGTTCGACTGGCAGCTCTACGCACGGGCATCGGATGCTCCGACGGCCAATCACCCGGTCTTCAGGGTTGACTGGAACGGTAGCGGCACGCTCGAAGCCGATGAGCAGGTCCAGGGAGATATCATCCTTCAGGCCAACACGTGGTACTTCATCGCCGCGACCTACGATGGATCGGCGATGCAGTTCTATATCGACGGCACGGTGCGAGGCACGACCGCCAAGACCGGAGGGACTATCCCGAATGGCAACCAGCCGATCTGGCTGGGGGGCAACAGCGCCTGGGGTGAGCACTTCCCCGGCAAGATCGATGAAGTCCAGATCTACAATCGCGCGCTGTCTCAAGCGGAGATCCAGGCGCTGATGGTTTCGGGCCCCACGATTTCAATCACTGGGACCCCCCTCGGGGCCTTCAACAGCACTCCGGGCGTCCCCTCGGCGCAGCAGAGCTACACGGTGTCGGGCAGCAACCTGACCGGGAACATCGCGATCACGGCGCCTGCAGATTTCGAGATCTCTACGACGAGTGGCAGCGGATTCACCTCGGCGCTGTCCCTGACTCAGGTCGGCGGCGTTGTGTCTGCGACAACGATCTATGTGCGCTTCAATCGCGCCACGGCAGGCGTCTCCAGCGGCAATATCGCACACGCCAGCGCCGGCGCCACCACACAGAACGTGGCGGTCACCGGCACGGCGACCGCCGGCGGCGCGATCACCTTTGCGGCGTTCGGCGACTACGGCAGCAACTCCTCCAATGAGCTTGCCGTCGCCAACATGGTTAAGGGTTGGAACCCCGACTTCATCATCACCACCGGGGACAACAGCTACGGCGGCACGGCCATCGATACCAACATCGGGCAGTACTACCACGCATATATCGGCAACTATGTGGGATCGTACGGCTCGGGTTCGGCCACCAACCGTTTCTTCCCCTCCATGGGCAACCATGATTACACCGACGGTGGGGGCAGTACGGCGTACTTCAACTACTTCACCCTACCGAATAACGAGCGGTACTATGACTTTGTGCAGGGCCCGGTGCATTTCTTCGTGATCGACAGCAATCCTGCGGGGACAGGCAGTGCGCCCGGCGACGGCCGTTCGGCAGGCTCCGCGCAGGGAACCTGGCTGCAGGCGCAGTTGGCCGCATCGACGGCCCCGTGGAAGATCGTCTACATGCACCATCCGCCGTATTCGTCCGGGAGTGTTCACGGCTCCGAGACCGCGATGCGGTGGCCGTACGAGGCGTGGGGTGCGACCGCGGTCCTGGCGGGGCACGATCATGTCTATGAACGCATTTTGAGGGATGACGACAGCGACGGCGCCAGTATGCCTTACTTCACCACCGGCGCAGGGGGCATGAGCCTGTATGGGTTTGGCACACCGGTGACAGGCAGCCAGGTGCGCTACAACGCCAACTATGGCTCGATGCGGGTGCAGGCGTCGAGCGCCAGCATCACCTTCGAGTTCTGGTCGGTCGCAGGGGGCGGCACGCTGATCGACTCCTACACGATCAACAGTACGGCGTGTACGCCTGCGACTGAGAGCTTCGATGCGCTGACCCTGGGGGCCAGGATCGGCACGGTGGCGGGCTGGACCGACAATGGAAGCGCAGGTCCCGCCGTGGGTGCAGGAGGCGTTGCCGGCACGCAGGGGCTGGGCGCAGGCAGCAGCATCTTCAACTGGTCGGCGCATCCTTTCCTGTGGAGCGACGCCGGCCTGAGCAGTGTCGCCTTCGAGATGGACTTTCAGACGAACGCCAGCGGCGCATTCGACGATGACCGGCTGGCCTGGATGACCGAGAACACGCCCGGCAGCTCCCAGTACAACTTCGGCATCCAGCTCGATCCGGATACGGACGGGACGGCGTGTCCGTCGGGCCAGAACATCGAGACCTACTGGCGCAACCCTGCTTTCAGCACCGACACCGCCGACCGGATCGAGACGACGATCGCGTGCTTGCCGACCTTGAGCGCCAATAGCTGGTATCGCGCCCGCCTGGTGATCACCAAGCTCACCGCCGCTTCCGCCAGCTTCGATGTGACCCTGACCGCTCTGGATGCCGGCGGCAATCCGGGCGCTGTCGTGGCCTCGGGGACCGTGGCCGACACCAGCGCCTGGCCGGGGGGCGCGGCGCCCGCGGCGTACTTCAGCCCCTCAGGGACTTCGACCGCCCTCTATCCCTCCTACAAGAACCACAACGGAACGACCGGCAATGCGGACAATGCGGTTGCAGACGTCTGCTCGGCGGCCGCACCCCAATACACCCTGACTGCGGGGAACGACGGTCACGGCGTCGTGACTCTCAGTCCCAGCGGAGGGACGTACAACCAGGGTGCAACCGTCATCCTCACTCCGGTTGCCGATGCCGGCTATGCGTTCAGCAGTTGGAGTGGGCCGGATGCCGGCGATCTGACCGACAACGGCAACGGCTCCTGGTCGATCGTCATGGATGCGGACAAGTCCGTCACGGCCAACTTCGTCGTATCATCCTGCACGACCGTCAGCTTCCAGCAGGGCGCAAGCGGCTACACGGGCGCGCGCGATGCCCACATCCGGCAGGCCAATCCCACCTTCAACTACGGCGTGTCCACGCCGTTGATGGTGGACAGCGATGAGCCTGCGGGCAGCAGCAATGATGTCTCGACGCTGCTCTACTGGGATCTTTCCTCGATCCCTGCGGGCAGCACGATCCAGTCGGCTGCCATCGCCATCTACGTCGAGGACGTCACCGCCGCGCCTGGCTACGATCTCTATGACATGACCCAGGCCTGGACCGAGGGCACGGGCAATGGCTCGGCCACCGGCAACGGCGCGACGTGGAATACCTTCGACGGCAGCAACGCCTGGCCGGGCGGTGCCGGCGCCAGCGGAAGTCGCGGCAGCACGGTTCTCGCCAACTTCGCGCCCACCGCCACCGGCGCCTACCAGACCAGCCTGAACGCCGCCGGCCGGTCAGTCTTGCAGGGCTGGGTGAACACCCCGGCGAACAATAAAGGCTTCATGATCTCCGCCGGCGCCACCACCAACGGCCTCGACTTCACCTCCAAGGAGGGTGCAGCGGTTGCCAACCGGCCCAGGCTCGAGGTCACCTACTGCCTCGCCTCGACCGATCCCACGATCGTCACCGCAGGCGCGCTGACCGCCTTCAGCGCTGAGCCGGGCGCGCCCTCTGCCGAACAGAGCTACACGGTGTCAGGCAGCAATCTCACCGGCGATATCACGATCACCCCGCCGGCCGACTTCGAGCTGTCGCTGACGAGTGGGAGCGGGTTCGCAACGACGCCCATCGTCTTGGCCCCATCCGGGGGCTCGGTGGCGAGCACCGCGATCTACGTGCGCTTCAACCGCGCGACCGCGGGCGCATCCAGCGGCAACATCACGCATACCAGCAGCGGGGCCACCCAGAAGAATGTGGCGGTCAGCGGTGTGGCGGCCAGCGGCTGGGTCGCATTCAACGACATGAACCCCTTCACCGGTGACGCCAATGCGACCCATGTCACCAGGCACACCTATGCGACGACCAATGGGGTCCTGGTGAACTACAACACCGGCGCGCCCCTTGCGGTCACCGTGTCCGGCGCCACGGTGGGCGGTTACGACCCGAATCACCCGACCAACGGCGGACAGGCGAACGCGGGGACCGATGCGGGCGGCGCCTTCGGCCCGGCAGGCGCGGTCATCGTGGATCTGGCGAACACCCTGGAACTGGATGATCCTTCCTGGGATCATGTGGTGACCTTCAACAATCTGAATCCGGCCAAGGAGTACGCGCTGACGTTGTCGGCCAATCGCAACGAGCCTACCTACGACGGCGCGCGCTTCACGCGGGTCACGATCCAGGGCGCCGACCTCTATGTGAACGCCAGCAGCAGCGGCGTCGTCGTCAACTCGCCCGATTCGGTTTCCTTCAGCACCGGGTACAACACCGTGACCGGCTATGTCGCCAAGTGGACCGGGATCAAGAGCGGCGCGGATGGCAGCTTCTCGATCAAGTCCGAATGGGACAACGTTTTGGGCAGCGGGGCCAACAACACCAAGGGCTATGCCATGTCCGCCTTCAAGCTGGAGGAGGGCCAGGGTGCGCCGGCCACCTGCTATACGCTGACGTTGAGCCACACCGGCCAGGGCAGCGATCCGATCGCCACCCCGGCCAACTCGACCGGGTGTGCGGCGGGGCAGTACGTCGCAGGCGCAGCCATCCAGTTGAGCGGCGCGACCCCTGCCTCGGGATGGCGGATCGGGAGCTGGACCGGCACCGCGAACGATGGCAGCACTGCCGGTACGAATTCGCTGACTATGCCCGCGGGCGCCCACGCCGCCGCCGTCAACTACGTCGAAACGACCGTGGGTTGGTCCGCCTACAACGATTGTGTGTACGACCCGACCCGGGCGCTCGCGGCCACCGATCCCAACGGCCAGCTGGTGCACTACAAGGCGGCGAACGTCACGACTTACGGCGTCGGGAGCGGTTTCCCGCCCAGCGGTTCGGGCTACACCTCTTCCGGCATTCTGCTGGATCAGGCGACCGGCGCACCGACCGGGGTGACGGCCAGCCTGACGCAGAGCGGAGGGGTGACCTGGCAGCCCGATATCAGCTCCAGTTGGAACGGAGGGTACGACACCGCCACCGGCACGGATGCGCGCAACACGTTCGGCGGCATCGCGGATATGACCGGCGTGATCTACTACGGCAGCAGCGGTTGGTGGGTGGACTTGACCTTCACCGGGCTCGATCCGGCCAGGCAGTACACCTTCGCCACCTCCTCATCGCGGGCCAACAGCGCCTACACGGCGCGCGTCACCCGCTACACCCTCTCGGGCGCGGATGCGGCGACGAACGCCAGCACGGCCGGTGTGACGGTAGTCGACAATCTGACCGTCGCATTCAACACCGGGGATAACCACAGCCAGGGCTACGTCGCACGCTGGACCGGCATCCAGCCGGGCAGCGACGGCAGTTTCAAAGTGCGGGCTGAGGCGCACACCGCCGAGTATCGGGCCTATGCATTTGACGTGTTCATGTTGCAAGAGGAGGCCGGCGCGCCGCCCACCTGTTATGCCCTGACGCTGGGGCATACGGGCCAGGGCAGCGACCCCGTCGCCGCTCCGGCGAACTCGCCCGGGTGCGCCGCGGGCCAGTACGTGGCCGGCGCGAACATCGCCCTGAGCGGCGCTGTGCCTGCTGCCGGCTGGCAGATCGGGAGCTGGAGCGGTACGGTCAACGACAGCAGCACCGCCAGCGCCAACTCGGTGACCATGCCGGCCAGCGCACACGCGGCGGCGGTCAACTATGTGCAGCCGCCGAATCAGCCGGTTCTGGTGGCGCCGGTGGATGCCGGCTACGTCCAGACGCTGTCGCCGGAGCTGACGGTGACGGTCAGTGACCCGGACAGCGCCTCACTCACGGTGACGTTCTACGGCCGCGAGGCCGGCGCCGGGAGCGGCGCGGACTTCACGGTGATCGCCTTGCCCGACACGCAGTTCTACTCCGAGAGCTACCCGGCCACCTTCGCAGCCCAGACGCAGTGGATCGTGAACAACCAGGCCGGTCAGAACATTGTCTACGTCGCCCATGAGGGAGACATCGTCAATGTGGCAGGCAGCATTGGACAGTGGACGAACGCAGACGCCGCGATGGACATCCTGGATGCGGCCGGCATCACCTACGGTGTGGTGCCGGGCAACCATGACGACTCGGACGGCGGGACGAACTACAACGCCTACTTCGGGGTCTCGCGCTTCACCGGCAAGAGCTTCTATGGTGGATCCTATCCTGCCGGCGACAACCAGAACAGCTACACGTTGTTCAGCGCGAGCGGGATGGATTTCATCGTCATCAACCTGGACTACATCTCCCCGGCGGCGAACTCGCTGGACTGGGCCGATGGCCTGCTCAAGGCCAATCCCGGCCGTCGCGGGATTGTGGTCAGCCATGACATTCTGAGTCTCGCCGGCGCCTTCGACCCGTGGGGCCAGCAGATCTACAACGCCCTGAAGGACAATCCCAATCTGTTCCTGATGCTCTGCGGTCATAACCACGGGGAGTCGCGGCGCTCCGATCCGGGCGATGATGGGCATACGATCTACAGCCTGCTGGCGGACTACCAGTCCTATGCGAACGGCGGGAACGGCTTCCTGCGCATCCTGCAGTTCTCGCCCGCGAACAACGAGATACGCGTCAAGACCTATTCGCCCACGCTCGATGCCTATGAGACGGACAGCGCGAGCGAGTTCGTCCTGAGTTACAACATGGACGGGACCGGGCCCTTCGCGCTCCTGGGTGCGGTCAACGGCGTCGCCAGCGGCGCCAACGCCTCGTGGACGTGGCCCAACCTGGCGCCGGGAACGATGTACGAATGGTACGTGACCGTCAGCGACGGCACGACCACCGTGACCGGTCCGGTCTGGACCTTCACCACAGTCGACAAGCCCAAGGCGCCCGTGATGCAGAGCATCACGCTCGCGCCGACCCCGTCCGATATCACGCTGACCTGGGAGGCGGTGACGCAGGATGTGAAGAACCATCCGACGGTCATCGACTACTACCAGGTGTTTCGCAGCACCGATCCCTACTTCACGACGGGCGGCACGCAGCTCACGCCTGATCCCGCGACGCCGTCGTTCACCGACGCCGGCGCGGCCGCCAGCATGACCAGCTGGTACTATCTGGTGCGCGCTCACAATGGCGCCGGATCGGGTGACGGTTCCAGCCTGGCGCGCAAGATCGGCAAGTTCACATTCGGGCTCGTCTCCGGCGGGCCGTGACGCGGAGCCGGCGATCCGGCGAAGTTGACTGAGACTTGGACAAGTCCTGTGGCGGGCGAAGCCTGCCGCAGGGCTTGCTCTTTTTGTCGCGGAGGGTTCCTGGAAAAGTGCTCCACAAGCATCGAAATGCGCATTGTAATGTAATGAGACTAAAATGAGACGTGCGACCCGGTCAGTCGCTGGTTTTTGCTTCTTCTGAACTCCACCACCCGACGGAGATCAATGCCATGAAACGTGTTAGCTCTGCGACCCCTCTTGTCAGCGAGCGTGCGGCTCGCTGCGTTCTCACCCTGATCGTCGTGCTTGGCCTCCTGCTGCCGGCCGCGCCAGCCGCGCTGGCCGCGCCGCTGAATTCGGATCGCCCTGCCCGGTCATTGCAGCCGGTCCATGTTCCCGTCGAGCGACCCCTAATGGCTGACACAACGCTCGTGCCGGCCGGATCGACCTGGAAGTACCTGGACAACGGCAGCAATCAAGGCGTGGCGTGGCGAGAGTCGGCGTTCGATGACAGCGCCTGGGCATCGGGGACGGCGCCGCTAGGGTACGGCGATCCGATGGCGACCACGATCAACTGCGGGCCAAGCAATCCGACCTGCAATTCGGGCAACTACATCACGACCTACTTCCGCCGCTCCTTTGATGTCAGCGACCCGTCGGTATATGCCGCTCTCACGTTGAATGTGCGTCGCGATGATGGGGCAGTGATCTACCTCAATGGGATCGAGATCTGGCGTACGAACATGCCCGCAGGCGCAGTCAGCTACACGACTTTGGCCCCAACAGCAGTCGGCGGCTCCGATGAGACGACCTTTTTTGCCACGACGGTGAGCTCGAGCTACCTGGCAACCGGCGCGAATGTGCTCGCCGTCGAGCTGCATCAGCAGTCCGCCACGAGTTCTGACATCGGCTTTGATCTCAGCCTTGTCGGCAAAGGCAACCTCGGGCTCGATCTTGGGACAGGCACGGCATACGTGACCTTCGGGGATGCCGCGGCGCTCAAGCTGCCGCAGTTCACCTTGGAAACCTGGTTCAAGCGAGAGGGCACCGGAACGACGGCTACGACCGGCACCGGCGGCTTCGTCGGCATTCCCCTGATCACCAAGGGTGTGGGACAGGCCGAAGGCAGCAATGTAGATATGAACTACTTTCTCGGCATTCGCAGCACAGACAACGTCTTGTGCGCCGACTTCGAGGAAGGGCCGGGCGGTGCTGGGCCACTCGGGCTGAACCATCCGGTGTGCGGAACCACTGTCATCCAAAACAACGCCTGGTACCACGCTGCCGCCACCTACGATGGCAGCACCTGGCAGCTGTATCTGAATGGCTTGCCGGAAGCTACGCTGAGCGTGGGGCAGCCGGTGCGATCGGACAGCATCCAGCATGCCGGGTTGGGCGCCGCGCTCAGTTCGACTGGGGCGGCCTCAGGGCATTTCGACGGCGTGCTCGATGAAACGCGCATCTGGAACTATGCCCGAACCCAAGTTGAGCTGCGCTCTACGATCAACGCGCAGATTACCTCGCCCACGACCGGACTGGTGGGTCGCTGGGCGCTCAATGAAGGCAGTGGGACCGCCATCGTTGGTTCGGCCGGAACGACGGTCAATGGCACGGTTGTCAATTCAGGCCATAGTTGGGTCGATGGCGCGCCATTCAATCTTACCTTTGACCCCCCTGCTGCGCCGACCGATCTCACGGCAGCCGCCACGATTGGCACCCAGATCAACCTGGGATGGACGGACAACGCAACGAATGAAACGGGTTTCCAGATCGAGCGCTCGACCACCGGCAGCGGCGGGGCGTTCAGCCTCCTGACCACTGCGGCCGCCAATGCCGTATCGTACACCGATGCGGGGCTGAACGCCGGCGCCGAATACTGCTATCGCGTGCGCGCGGTCAATGGCAACGGCAACTCGGCCTACACCGGCGTCGCCTGCGCCACGACGCCATCGGCCCCCAACAACGCGCTCGACTTCGGCGAAACCCACGACGCCTACGTCACCTTCGGGGATCCGGCGGCGCTGGACCTGGCGCAGTTCACGATCGAAACCTGGTTCCGCCGCGATGGTGCAGGTGTGACGACTACCACGGGATCGGGAGGCGTCACCGCCGCGATCCCCTTGGTGACCCACGGGACGTCGGAAGCCGATGGCTCCAATGTGGACATGAATTTCTTCCTGGGCATCAATACGAATGGCAACGTGCTGGCCGCCGATTTTGAGGAAGGCGCGGCCGGCGCCAGTCCCGGCCTGAATCATCCCGTGCTCGGGACCACAGCGATTCAAAATGGCGTCTGGTACCACGCGGCTGCCACCTATGACGGCAGCAAGTGGCAGTTGTTCCTCAACGGCAATCTGGAGACCGAGCTGGTCGTCGGGCAGCCGGTGCGGTCGGACACCATCCAACACGCTGCCCTGGCTTCGTCCATTCGCTCGAACGGAACGACGGCCCAGGGTTTCTTCGACGGTGCGATCGACGAGGCCCGCGTCTGGAGCGTCGCGCGCACCCAGGCGCAGATTCGCAGCACGATCAATTCGCAGCTCTCGACGCCCCAGGGCGGCCTGGCGGCGCGTTGGGGTCTGGAGGAGGGCGCCGGTGCGGCTGTCGGCGACGCCTCGGGCAACGCAGTGAATGGGACGATCACGGGCGCGGACTATCAGTGGGCGCCCGGCGCGCCGTTCAATCTGTCCTTCAACGAGGCCCCCAACCAGCCGGCGCTCGTGGCGCCCGCCAATGGGGCGACCGGCGTCGCCACCTCACCGACGCTGGAGGTGACCGTCACGGATCCGGAGAACGCGGCCATGACCGTCACGTTCTATGGTCGTGTCAGGGCGGCGGCCGCGCCCGATTTTCGCATCGTCGCCCTGCCCGACACGCAGTTCTACTCGGAGAGCTATCCGGCCACCTTCACCGCGCAGACGCAGTGGATCGTCGATAACCAGGCGGGTCAGAACATCGTCTATGTCGCCCACGAAGGCGATATTGTCAATGTCGCAACGACCGCCTCGCAGTGGACCAACGCCGATGCCGCGATGGATCTGCTCGATGCCGCCGGCATCGCCTATGGCGTGGTGCCCGGCAACCATGACGACTCGGATGGCGGGACCAACTACAATGCCTACTTCGGGGTGTCCCGCTTCGCTGGCAAGAGCTTCTATGGCGGGGAGTATCCGGCCGGCGATAACCAGAACAGCTACACGTTGTTCAGCGCGAGCGGCATGGACTTCCTTGTCATCAACCTGGACTATATCTCGCCGGCCGCCGGCTCGCTGACGTGGGCCGACAATCTGCTCAAGACCTACAGCACTCGCCGCGCGATCGTGATCAGTCACGACATTGTAGGCACGGGCAACCCGGCTTCCTTCAGTAGCTGGGGTTCCAGCATCTACAATGAACTCCGAGACAACCCGAATCTCTTCCTCATGATGAACGGGCATACCTCGGGGGAAGGGCGGCGCTCCGACACCTACAATGGGAGCACGGTGTATTCCTTGCTCGCGGATTACCAATCACGTTCCAATGGCGGCGACGGCTGGCTCCGCATCCTGGAGTTCTCGCCCGTTAACGACGAGATACGCGTCAAGACCTATTCGCCGACCCTCGGAACCTTCGAGACCGATGCGGACAGCCAGTTCACGCTGGCCTATGACATGGCCGCCGGGGACCCGTTCACGCTGATCGGTGCGGCGACCGGTGTTCCCTCCGGCGCCAATGCCAGTGTGACCTGGCCGGGGCTCATCTCCGGAACGGAGTATGAGTGGTATGTCACGGTTTCCGACGGCTCACTGAGCACGACCGGGCCAACCTGGTCCTTCACAACGGCCGGCAGCCCGCCGGTGCAGCGCACGCTGACCGTGAACTTGAACCCGGCCGCCGGCGGGTCGGTTGCAAAGAACCCCGACAAGTCGGCTTACACGGACGGCGAAGGGGTGCAATTGACGGCGACCGCCAATGCCGGCTGGAGCTTTACCGGTTGGTCCGGCGATCTCACCGGCTCCACCAATCCCGCGGACATTACCATGGACGCGGACAAGGTCGTCACCGCCAACTTCAGCGCGGACCAGTACACTTTGACGGTCAACGTCACGGGCAGCGGCTCGGTCGTCAGGAATCCGAGCCAGGCCACCTACCTCTACGGCGAAGTCGTGCAACTGACGGCGACGGCGGATCCCGGTTGGGTGTTCCAGGGCTGGTCGGGTGATCTCTCAGGTTCTACGAATCCGGCAAACATCACCATGACCGGCAACAAGACCGTCGGGGCCACCTTCGTGGCCATACCGGCCGGATGGGCCGCGTACAACGACTGCATCTATCGGAGCGCCGAGCAATATATCGGCGCCAATGTCACGACTTTCAACATCGGCTCGGGCAGCCCAGGCCCGTCGTCGGGAATTCTGATCGATCGGGCGACCGGCATCCCCACCGGTGTCACCGCCGCGTTGACCCAGAGCGGCGGCGTGGTCTGGCAGGCAGATCCCGCATCGGGCGGCAACGATACGGACGTGGACACCGACGCCTACAACACCTTCCACGGTGTTGCGGACATGACCGGTGTCATCTACTACGGTCCCAATCCTGGCTGGTATGTCGACTTGACCTTCACCGGGCTCGATCCGGCCAGGCAGTACACCTTCGCCACCTCCTCATCGCGGGCCAACAGCGCCTACACGGCGCGCGTCACCCGCTACACCCTCTCGGGCGCGGATGCGGCGACGAACGCCAGCACGGCCGGTGTGACGGTAGTCGACAATCTGACCGTCGCATTCAACACCGGGGATAACCACAGCCAGGGCTACGTCGCACGCTGGACCGGCATCCAGCCGGGCAGCGACGGCAGTTTCAAAGTGCGGGCTGAGGCGCATACCACAGAGAATCGGGCCTATTCCTTTGACGTCTTCATGCTTCAGGACGAGGGACCGATCCAGCGCACGCTGACGATGAACGTGGTGGGCAACGGATCGACGGCACCCGCGGTGGGCGCGCACACTTACGATGACGGCGAGGTCGTACAGATCACGGCCACGCCGGATCCCGGGTGGGCGTTTACTGGCTGGAGCGGGGACGCCAGCGGGACGGCCAACCCGACGACGGTGACGCTGGATGCGGACAAGAGCGTGACGGCGAACTTCGCGGAAGTGTGCTACGGCCTGAGCGTGGCGGCGAGTCCGCTGGCCGGGGGCGCAGTGAACGTGCAGACGGCGGCGAACTGCGTGGGGACGCCGGGCGCCTACCAGGCGGGGACGGTGGTGACGGTGCAGGCGGCGGCGAATGCGGGCTACAGCTTCAGTGGCTGGAGCGGGGACGCCAGCGGGACGGCCAACCCGACGACGGTGACGCTGGATGCGGACAAGAGCGTGACGGCGAACTTTACGGCAGTGTGCTACGCGCTGACGGTGGGGCACACGGGGCAGGGGAGCGACCCGGTGGCGGCGCCGGCCAAGTCGGCGGCGTGTGCGCTGGCGGGGGAGTACGTGGCGGGTGAGGCGATTGCGTTGAGCGGGGCGGCACCGGCGAGCGGATGGCAGATTGCGAGTTGGACGGGGACGGCGAACGACGGCAGCACGGCGGCGACGAACAGCCTGACGATGCCGGCGGCGGCGCATGCGGCGGGTGTCATCTATGCTGAGATGGTCTTGACCAGCTTTGCCGACACCACGGCGACCGACTTCAGCGCAGGCACGCTGCAGACCTGCAACTACGTCGGCCAGTCTGCCGATGGTGAGCTGCTGCTGGCGCCTACGGACGGCTCTGAGTTCTCGGGCGCTGCGCTGCCTGCGAACTGGTTTGCCGCGCCATGGGGTCCCGGCGGTGGCGCCACGCTGGCCGGCGGCCTTGTGACCGTTGATGGCGCGCTGGTTGGTACGAATGCCCTCTTCGGTCCTGGACGTTCGCTCGAGTTTGTAGCGACCTTCAGCGCTAGCCCGTTTCAACACATCGGGTTCGGCGCCGATCTGAACGGGTACCCCTGGGCCATCTTCAGCACCGGCTTCGGGGGCGGGAGCCTGATGGCCAACACCAGCCTGGCAGCTGAGACGCAGACCGACCTGGGCGCTGTCTATCTGAACGCACCGCATCGTTACCGCATCGAATGGACCGCGACCCAGGTGATCTACTATGTGGATGGCGTCCAGGTGGCCTCCCACGCCGAAAGCATCACATCGGACCTGCGTCCGCTCATCAGTGACGGCTCCGTTGGCGGGACGACGCTGGTGGTCGACTGGCTGCGGATGAGCCCGTACGCCTCACCGTGCGAGTTCGTCTCGCGCAGCTTCGATGCTGGCGGCAGCGTTCAGTGGCTGAACCTGGTGTGGACGGGCAGCGAACCGGCCGACACCACGGTGACCTTCCAGACGCGCACGTCACCCGACAATGTGAATTGGACTGCCTGGGCGCCCCTCAGTGGAGGCAGCATCACCAGCCCTGCCGGGCGCTATCTGCAGTATCAGGCGACGGAGACGACGGCCAATAACCTGGTCACGCCGATCATCGAGAGCGTATCGGTCAGCTACCAGCTCGGCGCGCCCGATGTCAGCATCGACTCAACCCAGTTGTCCTGGCCCGCGGTGCCGGGCGCGGATGGCTATCGCGTCTATCAAAGCACCGTGCCGTACTTCGCAGCGCCTCCGCCTGCGCCGGTCGAGCAGCCGGGGCTAACCTACAACCTGCCGCAGCCGCCGGTCAGTGCGACCAACTACTACTATCTGGTTCGGGCGTACAAGGGCGGCACGGAATCGGACGTCTCGAATCCGGTCGGGCGTTTCACCTTTGACTTGACGCCCGGCGCCGCGCCTTGAGCTGATGCGGGCGCGCCCGGCCGGAATGCTCGGGGC
>CAYRFV010000019.1:0-8534 GCA_964423545.1 uncultured Anaerolineales bacterium
GTTCATGATCGCCGATTTCCTTTCTGCAAGGGGAGACGTGACGACCGACGCCGTCACGTCTCCGGTGCTACGCTCAGGGCATCTGAGCCGGGATCTCTTTGGCGCCCGGCGCCAACGGGAACTTCGTCATGATGCCGATATCCAGCGTGTCCAGCATGGGCAGCAGCATGTTCACGGTCGGGATGACCGGGCTCTGTGGATTCATCTGCGCGTATGCCTCGGCGGCGTTTTTCAGCAACTGCTTGTCCCAGGCGAGACCCGGCAGACGATTGCCGTTGAGATAGATGTACATGCCGTCAGGTCGAGTGCGGAAGACCACGTTCTGGATGTTCTGGTTCTGAATGTTCTTGAGCACGCCCTTGTCGATGGCGACCGGCAAAGGCAGGCCCAGGCTCGCCAGATCGTAGCCCGAAAGCCCCAGAATCGACGGTACACCCTGGTCGTCGTACTTGATCTCGAACTTCAAGATGATCGAGGCGGGATCCTTGCTGGGATTCAGTGGGGCAAGCGCAGCGGACGGGTCGGCGAGCGGGATGGCTGCGGCGTTGGCCTGCTTCGGGAAGCGCAGCGTGACGTTCACGCCGAGCCGGCTGACGATGGGCAGGAACTTTTTGACCGTCGTGAACAGATTCTCGCTGCCGGGGAGGAAGAGCGCGGCGAGATCCATCGCCTGGGCCAGAGCCTTGTCGTCCCAGGCGAGGTGCGGCATCGGTTTGCCGTTGATCAGAAGCGCGAGCTTGTCGCCGGTCTGCCGCATCTCGATGTGCTGAATGTTGGCGTTCGTCATCCAGTTGATCAGGAACGGGTCCAGCTTCAATGTGCTGAGATCCTGACCGATCATTGCGCCGACATCCGACAGCTTCATGCCCAGCACGGTGGGATTGCCTTGCGCATCGAACGCAATCTCTAGCCGCGGCAGTGCCAGCTGGAACACCTCACCGGATTCAGTTTTGGGGCTGGTTGCCGCCGGCATCGCCGGACCACAGGCAGACAGCAGCAGCATGACGACGATCAGCAACGCCCAAAGGGACTTGTGCATCAGACACCTCCGTGTGTGGATGAGATGATAGGCGAGGCTGGCAGGCCGCGCCTGCCAGCGGCATGGACCGAACAGCAGACGGAGCGCATGGAAAAAGTCACCGCTGTGGCGGCGGGATGGCTGGCGCATTTGCCGCTTTGGGCAGATTGACCAGCACGTCGATGTCGGCCCGTTCCAGGCCAGGAGCGAGAACTTTGACCAGCTCCCGATACGGGCTATCGGGAGCCAACTGGCCGTAGAGCTCGGCCGCATTCGCCAGGAACCGAGCATCCCAGACAAGGTAGGGCAGCGACTTGCCGTTGGAGTAGAGGTACAGGCCGCCGGGCTTCGTACGGACCAGCAGGTGCTGGATGTTGGCTTTCTGAAGCCGCTGTAGCGTCTCTGGATCCAGGACCGGCGCCATGCTCACCCCAAGCGTGGCGAGGTCCGCTGCGGTGACATCAAGGATGCCCGGTTGCCCCTTGTCGTCGATCTTCAGATCCATCTTGACGATGGCGGTGGCCGGGCCGTTGGAAGGCTGAGGCGCAACCTTCGCGCCTTCCTCCAGGCTGATCAGCGGGATATCCGCAGCCCCGGCCTTCTTCGGCAAGCGGATCACCACATCCAGCCCGAGACGGCGCAAGATCGGAAGGAGATTCTTGACTGCGCCCAGATCCTGACCGGTGAACACCGAGGCCAGATCGGCGGCCTGCAAGAGCCCTTCGTCGTTCCAGCCGATATAGGGCAGCGGCTTGCCGTTGACGAACAACTTGAGTCCGTCAGCAACCACCCGCGCTTCGATGTGCTGGACATCGCCTGCCACCAGCGACTCAACCAACGGCTGCGGCAGCCTGGCATCCATTCCGAACGTGGCCGGTGAGAGCCCAAAGAGGCTGGGATTGCCTGCCTGGTCGACACTGACGACGATGCGCGGCAGCGCCAACATGAAGGGTTCCGGGGCTTTGGCTGGACCTGGAGCCGGCTGCGCGGCCGGTCCGCAGCCCACCAGCAGCGCGACCATGACCAACACCGCAAGCCATGTCAGCTTTGACATCGATCACCTCCCAATGCGCGGGGGCAGGGCATCCCCTGTCTCACGCGCCACAAGGACTAGAGCAGCGACTCGATTCACGGCGCGCCGTAAGGCGTAAGGATTCACGGAGATTATAACCGAATCACAAGCAAGCTGCAACAGCCAGACTTTGACGCAAACCATACGCTTGCCCTACGCTGTGCGTGCACTGCGGACAGGTGTTCTGCTAACCCTTTACAACGCAGGCGCCGCGGCCAGCGCCTCCCACACCTTCTCGCTGGTGATCGGCAAGCTATCGATTCGCACGCCGACCGCATGATACACGGCATTGGCGATCGCAGGCGCCGTGGGCACCATCGGGTGCTCGCCGATCCCGCGCGCGCCGAAGGGACCATCGTCCTGCGGCGCCTCGACGATGATGTTCTCCGTTTCCAGCGGCGCGTCCGCCGATGTTGCGATGCGATAGTCGGTGAAGTTCGCGTTTCGCGGCGCACCCTGGCTGTCGAAGATGATTCCTTCGAGCAGCGCCGTGCTCATTCCCTGCACCGCGCCGCCCTCCATCTGCGTCCGGACCAGGTCGGGGTTGATCGCTCGCCCCACGTCGTAGGCCGAGACGATCTTCAGCACCTGCACCTCGCCCGTCTCGTCATCCACCTCCACTTCGACCGCCTGGCAGCCGGTGGTGAAATGGACGACCGCGCGCGGCCCCTGGCCCGTCTCAGGATCGAGAGGCGTCACATACTCCGGCATGAACCTGCCCTGCCCCACCACCGGCCCGCCGATCCAGGTGCCGTCGGGCCGCTGCATGCCGTAGATGACGATATCCTTGAGCGGCGCGGATTCCTCGCTGCTGTAGCTTACCACCTGACCATCGACGATATCGAGGTCATCGATGTTCTCGCGCCACGCCTCGGCAACCGTCTCGAGAATCTGGCGCTTGGCGTTCTGGGCGGCCTGCAACACCGCGTTGCCCATGCTCCACGTCAGGCGGCTGGCGACCGTCTGCCATTCGTACGGACTATAGTCCGTGTCCACCGTGTTGACTCGCACGTCTTCGATTCTGACGCCCAGCCCCTCGGCCGCAAGCTGCGCCATTGCCGTCAGGGCGCCCTGGCCGATATCCACACCGCCGATGCTGACGGTGGCCGTGCCATCCTCGTTCATGCGCACCGCGGCGCTCGAGCCTGGATTCGGCGGCATGGCAGGCGCTTTCCACATCGCGGCCAGTCCCTTGCCGCGATGCTTGTGCGGGGAAGACGGCGCGACGGGCTCGCCCCAGCCGATGGCGGCCGCCGCCTTCCGGATGCACTCGCTCAGTCCCGTCGGGTGCATGACCATGCCCGTCAGCGTCTCCTGCCCCTCCTTCAGGCAGTTGACCTGGCGGACCTGCACGGGGTCCAACCCCAACTTGTGCGCCATCTGATCGATGTGCTGTTCGATGCCGAAGTGAATCTCGGCCATGCCGAAGCCGCGCATCGGCCCGCCGATCGGGTGATTCGTGTAGACACAGTAGCTGTCCACGTAGATATTGGGCACGAAGTAGGGCCCTGTGCCGCTGTACCCTGCGGCGCGCGTGATGTTGACGCCGTACTCGGTGTAGGCGCCACCATCCCAATAGAAGCGGTTCTGCATGGCAGTGATCCGGCCGTCCTTCGCCATGCCCATCTTGATGGTTGCGACCAATGCCTGGCGAACGAAGGTCGTATAGAACTCTTCCTCGCGGCTCATGCGCAGCTTGACCGGCCGGCCTTTGGCGTGCATGGCAAGCGCCACGGCCGCGCCTTCGATGCTCACCCCTGCTTTCGAGCCAAAGCCGCCGCCGACATGCGGAGTGATCACGCGCAACTTGCTGTGGCTGACGTGCAACGCCTTCGCAATCAAGTTGCGCTGGGCAAAAGGCGATTGGCTGGAGGACCATAGGGTGATCTTGCCATTCACATCCTGCTGTGCGACGCAGACATGAGTTTCCAGGGGCACATGCTGGATGTGCGGCACACGGTAGGTGTGCTCATAGACCAGGTCCGCCGCGGCCCAGCCCTGCGCCATATCCCCCTTGCGGACCTTGAACCAGTTGGAGATATTCGTGCCCGCCTGGGGCAAGATGAACGTCTGGCAAGCGTAGGCGCTCAGCTCCGGATGGATGAGCGGCGCACGGGGGCTTGCACCGATCTCCGGATCGAAGACAGCCTCCAGCGGTTCGTATTCGACCTCGATCAGCCCCAGCGCCCGCGCCGCGATCTCCGGGGTGTCGGCCGCCACGCCCGCGACCGGTTCGCCGACGAAACGGACGCGATCCAGCGCGAAGATGCGGCGATCGCTGAGATAGAGGCCGGTGTAGCCGGGGAAATCCTCGCCCGTGATCACCACGCGTACGCCCGGCAGCGCCCTGGCACGCTCCACATCGATACGTTTGAGCAGGGCGTGCGGCAACGGGCTTCGCTTCAACGCAGCGTGGAGGAGGTTTGCGCCGAATTGCATGTCGTCGACATAGATCGCCGCACCCGTCACCTTCTCGCGTCCCTCGATGCGCTGCGGGCTGGCGCCGATCAGCGACGAACGACCACGGGATGGCGTTTTCTGCTCACGACTCATGGCGCCGCCTCCTGGCCCGACCGGGTGGCTGCCTTGACTGCCTCGATGATGCGGAGGTAGCCGGTGCAGCGGCAGAGGTTGCCCACCAGCGCCTCCCGGATCTCAGCCTCACTGGGGTCAGGGTTCCGGTCAAGCAGTGCGCGAGCATTGACCAGGATGCCGGGCGTGCAGAAGCCGCACTGGGCCGCGCCCGTGGCGAGGAACGCCTGTTGCAGTGGATCGAGCTGACCGTCGTGCGCCAGTCCTTCGATGGTCACAATCTCGGCGCCGTCTGCTTCGGGCGCCAACACCATGCAGGAGTTCACCGGCTCGCTGCGCTCGGCGCCCGGCCAGGTGATGAGCACCACACAAGCGCCGCACTCACCGGCCTCGCAGCCGTTCTTGGTTCCGGTCAGCACGAGCTGCTCGCGCAGCACCTCGAGGAGCGTGTGATGCGCGGCAACGTCGAGCCGGTAGTGTTCGCCGTTGACGGTGAGAGCAATGGCATGTCTCATGAGGCGCCTCCGGCGGACGAAACAGGAGTGGCAAGGGAGGGCGAGCCGCTCAGCAGCGCCTCGATCCCGCGGCGCACCAGCACGGCCACCATCGCCCTTCGATAGGCTGCGCTGGCGCGAAGATCGTCGATCGGCCGGGCCGCCGCGGCAGCCAGCGCTGCGGCGCGCAGCACACCGGCCGGCGAAGCATCCTCTGCCAGCACTGCCTCAGCCTCCGGTGCGCGCAGGGGCGTCGGACCCACAGCGCCAAGGGCGATGGCCCATTGCCGACAGCAAGTCACATCCGAAGGGCCCTGGGACGCCTCCGACGTTGTTCGATCGCCCCTCTGCGCGCAATACACGGCGACGCTCACCATCGAGATATCGCCGATCTTCGTCCTGCCGAGCTTGCTGAAAACGCCGGCAGCGCCGGCCGGCGCTGCCGGCAGGTGAATGGCGGTAAGAAACTCGCCTGGTCGCAGTGCGGTCTTTCCTGGCCCCTGGAAGAACCGGGCGATGGGCATCTGGCGAGCGCCGTCTGGGCCGTAGACCTCAACGCCGGCCTCCAGGCAGTAGAGCGCGGGCGCCGTATCGGCCGCGGGGCTGGCGTTGCAAAGGTTGCCGCCGACCGTCGCTCGGTTGCGCAATTGATAGGATGCGACCGATCGGCATGCCTGCGCCAGCAGGTCGTATTGCCGGCCAATCCACGGGTGCAGCGCCACCTGGTTCATCGTGCAGGCTGCCCCGATCACCACCGCGCCTGCCTCCCCCGGGCGGACGTCCCGCATGCCCGGCAAGTGCTTGAGATCGACGACGCACTCGGGCCTGGCCGACCCGCCTCGTATCCGGATCAGCAGATCGGTGCCCCCCATGAACGGGAGCGCTGCGCCGGCGCCCTCAGCGAGCAGGGCGCTGGCTTCGAAGTGAGTCCTGGGCGCAATGTAATCGAACGGCTGCAACGTCGGAACCTCCCAGGGCGCGAAGCCTGGAGCGAAATACTCCGAACGAGGAGCTGGAAGCAGACCGCCGGCAGGACGCCTGCTTCCAGCCTGCCGGCTCTAGAACTCGATGTTGCTGCGTTCCTTCACGCCGAATCTCGACGGCGGCAGCACCAGGAACAGCGCGTTGAGCAGGATGCCCACGATCGCGGCAAATACGATCGCCGGGATGCCGTTCGGGAAGAGCACGGGAATCTGGAACGGATAGAGTCCGTCCTTCAGCCCCATAGCGCCGCCGATGCCCAGCACCAGGATCGTCGCGCCGATGGCCAGATTCTTCGGGTCGAACAGGTTCACGCGCTCACTCTGGATCAGGGCTACGCCTTGTTTGCCGATCACGCCGAAGAGATAGATGGCCAGGCCGCCCGTGACCGCGACCGGGAGGGTGTTGACCAGGGCTGCCAGTTTGCCCACGAAGCCGAGCAAGATCGCAATCGCGCTGGCTGTGAAGAGCACCGGCACCGAGTAGTTGCGTGTGATGGCCATCAGCGAGTTGTTCTCGCCGTAGTTGGTGCCGGCGCATCCGCCCAGGAAGCCCACCACAAGGTCATCGGCGCCGTCACCGACCAGGTTGAGCCCGATCAGGTTCTTGATGCTTTTGGGCGCGCGTCCCAGGTCTTTGGCGAGCTGATCGATGTACAGGCTCATCTGGTATAGATGGGCCGTGGATTCGGGAATCGTGGCGATGGCGATCAGCGCGATGCTGATCGCTACCGACCACGCCCGCGGATCGGTGAAGGCCGGCAGCGTGAAGTTCGGCACCCGGAGCCAGGGGGCTGCCATGACGGGGGCAAAGTTGACCAGGCCGAGTGGAATGGCGATCAGGTAGCCCACGGTGGCTCCCAGCAGGATGGGCAGCATCCCCAGGAGACCCTTTCCCTGCAGATAGACCGAGAAAGCGATGGTGACGATCAAAGTAACGAACGCCACGAACCAATTGGCGCTGGCCATGTTCAGTGCTGCGCCGGCGAGTGCGATGCCGATCACGATGGCGACTGAGCCGGTGACGATCGGGGGCAGCACCTTGTCCAGCGCGGCTTTGCCGATGCGCATGATGAGCAGGCCCGCGAGAATCTCCAGCACGCCTGTTGCCATGATGCCCACCTGCGCCAGGCGAACCCCCTCAGGGCAGTAGAACTGGCTCGGATCGTTGAAGCACTCCGGCGCATACAGCGACATGACGGTGATGATGACGGTGATATAGCTGAAGCTGGAGCCGTAGTACATCGGGATGCGGCGTTTCGTGACCAGCAGCGCTACGATGGTGCCGATGCCGCTGGCCAGCAGGGTCACGCCGACGTCGAATTTGGTGAGGATGGCGACCAGAACGGTGGCGGGGAACATCGTCAGCACTTGCTGGAAGCCCAGGCTGACCATGGCGCCCCAAGACGGAGCATCCTCCGGCATGTAGCCGAGGATCGGTTGCTTGGCATCGACAGCCATCTTGGATCACTCCTTTGCGATGATGTGGATGAACACGAGGGTCAGCAGATGGACGGTCGTGGGAGCGCCCGGCTCCCCGAAGTGATGGCGTGGCGGCGGTAACTATCCCCCCTTGTTTGATCACGCACACGGCGCATCGCACATGCGGCGCGTCGCGCGCGTCCAGGTCTCCTCGTCGAGCGAGGCAGCCACCGTGCTCTCCGTGACGCAATTCTAGCAGAGGGTGGCGGCGGATGTCCAATGAGCACGCTGCTGCGCAGCGCCGCTGCCACCCCGGTCAATCATCCTAGCCCGCAGCCACGGGTGGTTGATTTCTCGATGCGGTTGCGGGCAGATCGTGGCCAAGCAGGGCAAAATACAACGTCCCCGCTGCACCGAACGCAGCGGCCACCAGGAAGTTTGTCTGGGGTGAGATCGTCCACAACCACGCGCCGCCGAAGGCCGCGAAGGATACGATCACATCGCGCATCAGGTAGTACATGCCGAACATGCCCGCCTTCCTGTCCTCTGGCGCCAGGTCCATGATGAGCGCCTTGCGGGTCGGCTCGCCGAACTCCTTCAGTCCACGGATGACGAACGCGACGATCAGCCCGGCGTAACTCTGTGCTGCAAGCAGCGCCAGCGGGAACAACGTGAAGTTGATGAAGGTGGTCACCACGAACGGTTTCTTTCCGCTCTTGTCTGCAAAATAGGCCACAGGGATGTAGCACAGCACGGCCGTTGCCATTTCGATGACGGTCAAGATGCCGAATTGAACTGCCGTGACGCCGATGACGTTCATCGCATAGACTACAACGAAGGCGTAGGGAATCTGCTCGCAGAAGCGCACCAGGATGTCGGAGACCAATAGAGTGCGCAGATCGGGCGTCATGAAGCGCCACAGACGAAGCGGATTGCCTTCGGCGGGCGCCTTCTTGGGCGCATCTTCGATCATTAGCTGCTGAAGAATGAGGGCCGCAACCGCCAGCGCCAGCGCC
>CAYRFV010000019.1:8544-13467 GCA_964423545.1 uncultured Anaerolineales bacterium
TCCACAGGCCGATGAATCCGCACAGCGCGGTGGCAAACGCGATGCGCACGCCGGTGGTCTCGCCATAGCGGGCAATCAGCAGGCCTCCGATCAGAGGACCGATCGCCATCGGGATGCGACGGATGAGCGAATGCAGCGACACGCCCATGGTGCGCTTCTGTTTGGGCAGCGCTGTGGCGACCAGGCTCATGGTGGCGGGGAGGGAGAGCGCATCCCAGGAGATGAAGAAGAAGGCGCCGACGATCACGGCCTGCCAGACCGGAAAGAGGATGACGATGATGTAGCCCACCATCGAAACGACGTTGAATGCCAGCAACGCGCGCTTGTATCCCAGCTTGTCGCTGAGGTAGCCGCCGGGAAACGAGTAGAGCGCACTGAGCAGGTTGTCGAGGCCGTTTAACAGTCCGATGGCGTACGCCGTGCCACCGAGCGCCAGAATGTAGATCGGCAGAAACCGCTCGCCCAGCTTCTCGCCCATGCCGACCAGGATCACCATGGTCAACAAAGCCACGACGCTGCGTCGGAGGCCGAGGAAGTCGATGAGGCGGCGATGGGCGTTCACGGGGGCTCCGTCAGATGAGCCAGGGGCAGGCGACCCGGTCGACATGGACATGGGAGCAAGTGACCCATTTCATGCGTTACATCCTCTCCTCTTGCGCTCGACCCTCAGGGGGCCGAAAGGGCGTTGATCCGGTCGACGTGAGCGGGGTTGAAGGCATCACCGAAGCGCGTGATCGCCAGCCCCTCCTTGCGCGCCATCAGTTCGTCGTAATCGCGGTCCTCGACGAACGCGACGCAGCGGCCGATGCTGCTCTCGCCATCGACAAAACGCCAGGGGAAAAAGCCTACTGTGGTGCGGCGGTTCAGCAGCAGATCGACCTCGCCGCCGATGCACTCGGCGTGGATGATATGGTCAGGAAACATCTCGATGTGCATGAGTTGATACTTGGAGTCATCGAACCGTTCCGCGAGGCTCAGGCCGTATTTGCTCTGGAAATGCGCCTCCGCCTCCCTGGCCTGGCGCGGCATCCATTGGCGTATGATCGTGTTCATGGGGTGGTCGGCGCTGCCGCAATCCACGCCGATCCACTTGATGCCTTTGCGCCTGGCCCACACCGAGAACTCGCGATCGGGCCCTGGGTGCTGCACCATATAGCGGATCTCGTCGGCGGTGGGCATATCCCAGCCGAAATGATGGTAGCCGGTGTGGATGATCAGGATGTCGCCCTCGCGCACCTCGACGCGCTCCTCAACCATCTGCGATGTGTAGATATCGTAGTTTCCGCACGCGTCCGAGAGATCGACAATGGCTGCCGGGCCCACCAGGAAGTCCATGTCCAGGCTGGCGATGTCCTTGCCAGGGGTGTAGAAGTGGATCTCGCCATCCAGGTGCGTGCCCAGGTGATTCGAATGGGTCAGGAGCTGGCCGTTGGCGCCGTTGGGCGCAAGCCGCTTGAAATACTTGATCTGCAGCGGCTCATAGGTGGGCCATGCCGGCGTGCCGATGCCGAGCGGGACCGTCAGGTCGATGAGCTTCATGGGTGAGGCCTCCCGTAGTGTGTGCAGCGCAGAGCTTGATGAACCGAACGCGTGAGGTTCGCTGTCGCTATTGGCGGCTGCCGAAGTCCACGAAGAAGTAGTAACCCCACGGCGCCGTTACGATGCCGATGCCTGCCTCACGATACATCGGATTCATGATGTTGCTCCGATGTGGATCGGCTCCACGCGGTTCGTTCCACCACATGGCAAATGCATCGGCTGGGCTCCTGGCGTTGGCCCAATTCTCGCCGGACCAACGGGCCGCGTAGCCGGCGCGCGCCAGCCGGGTCCGGGTGATGGCGCCGTCCGATCCCACGTGGCTGCCCCAGCCCCGGCGCTGGCAGTCATCGGCATGTGCCTGCGCGGCCGCGGCCAGTTCGGCGGACCAGGTCAGCGCGTGCAGCCCCTGGCTCGTACGCCGTTCATTCATCAGCGCCATGATTTGGGCCGGCCAGCCGGCCAGCGCCGCAGGAAGCGCGGTGACCGGTGCGGCGGTCGGCGCATTCTGCGGCGGCTGCGCAGGCGGGCTGGCTTTGGGTGGAACGAGCGCTGCGGATTTCCTGGGGAGAACGGCGCGATCGGCCGGTACGAAGATCCAGTCGCCGGGATGGATCAGTGTCGGATCGGGCAGGCGGTTTGCGGCGATGAGCGCCTCCACCGTGAGGCCGTGCGCTGCGGCAATATCCCACAGCGTATCTCCAGGCTGGAAGGTGTAGATGTAACCGACTGACGCCTGCAAAGAACGCGCTTCCTCTGCGGGGTCAGCAGGCCCATCTGCCCGGCGGTGAGTTTCGGAGGCGCCGGCGTTGGGGGCCGGGAACGCTGGGACAAGGAGCAGGAGCAGGAAGAGCAGCCGAGACAGCATGGTCAATGATCGGTGCATGGCGCCGAGTATAGCACGCGCTAGCACAGAGGGCAAATGACTGCGTCACCGCATCGCCAGAGCTTGCACCGCGCAGCGCTACAACAACTCGATCCGGTAATCCACCAGTTCCGCGTCCAGACGCCATGCGGCGACATGTTCTGCTACGCGTTGCAGGAGTCCGTAGACATAATCGCCGCTGGCGGAAACCGCTGCCACGGCCAGCACTGCATGGCCCAACTGATCGTGGTCCTCTACCTCGGCGACCGATACGTTGAACTCCTTGCGGATGCGCGCGACGAGCGGCTTCACGATGCCGCGCTTTTCCTTCAGCGACGTTGTCCCCGGCACGTAGATTTCGAGCGTGAGCAATCCGACGGCTGTCATGGTGCGACTGATCCGCCTTTGGACGAGTGCTCCGGAGGCTCCTGGTTCAGGGCGCGTCGCACGAAGCGGCGCTCCGATTCGAAGGAGAGCGCCTGCTCGGCTTCTGCAAGATTTGCGACCCAACGAGGCCGGTAGAGCGCCTCCTCGGAGTGGACGTTGTCGAAGTGCGGAGCGTCGCGCTGCGGATCGGCCAGGCGCATCAGGTAGTAGTGCTCCGTGCGGCGAATGTGCACCTCTCTGTCTTGCCACGTGAACTCGGTCTGGCCTTCGCCGAGATCGCGGACGATCGAGATGCCGCAGTAGCCGGTTTCCTCACAGACCTCGCGCACAGCGGCTTGTGCATCCGATTCGCCGGCTTCGACGTGGCCCTTGGGCAGGCGGATTTCGTGAGACAGCTCGCCATCGCGCATCACGAACCGTTCGATCAACAGCACGCGGCCCTGTTCGTCCTGGACGATGCCGCCCGCGGCGCGATACTCCTGAATGTTCATGCGACTAGTCCTCTGGCCAGGGGCATCAGGCCCGGCCCGTCCACTCCGGATTGTCGTACTTCTCCCTCACAAGCTCGGCCGTCCAGGCTGTCTCTGCCTCGCTCAGCGCGCCGGGCGCCAGCTCCATCCGCAACGCCGACGCGAAGCCCGCGCACAGCGCGTCCAGGGCCGAGTCGAGGCTGATGCGGCGTCCGGTGATCTGTTCCACCGTGGTCGCGTGTTCGGCCAGCGAACGGCGCAACGCCTCTCGCTCAGCCGTCGAAGGCAAGGCGAGGCAGTCGATGAGCCGGGTCAGGTCGCCATAAAGCGGCAGCGACCCGTGCTGCAGCACCACTCTAGCGCGGCGACTCTGCGCGCTGCCGAGCAGCTTGCGGCCCTCCGCCACAATCTCGTAGGCTGAAGGCGCCTCGAAGCAGGCAGCCGAGACATTGGGTCCCGGCCGACTGGCCCCAGGCGCTGGCTCAGCCCGGATGCCCAGCCCGGCCAGACCCGCCACCAGACCGGCGCTCAGGCGCAAATAGCTTTCCAGCACCATGCCCGCCAGCAGCGGGTGCTCGGGCGGCGCAGCGAGGCTGTAGGTCAGCTCATCGGTGTGCAGGATCGCCCGGCCCCCGGTCGGGCGGCGCACAATCCCGTAGCCCAGCGCCCGGACGCGGTCGCGGTCCAGCACGGCCAGCGGCTGATGGCGGCCCAGGGAGATGCAGGGCGGCTGCCAGGCATAGAAGCGCAGCGTGGGCGGCGCGCTGCCCTCGGCCACCGCGCGCGAGATCGCTTCATCCACCGCCATGTTCACAGGTCCCGCGGTTGCACCGTGAACGAGGAGGCGCCAGGCTGACGGCTCCGCAGCGGCGGCTATCGGCCTCACCGGGTCATCGATAGGCTGCTCCGATGGCTGGCGGAGCTGCCGGTTCGCCGGATTGCGGTGACTTGGGTCCGTTGGCTCGTTCATTCCCACAGCACGTACTTGCCGTCCTTCATGAATAGCTCGCCGTCCACGGTCACCTGACCTCCCTGTCGCAGGTCGCAAATCATGTCCCAATGGATCGCCGACTGGTTCAGGGATCCCGTCTCGGGATAGCCGCTGCCGAGCGCCAGGTGCACTGTGCCGCCGATCTTCTCATCGAACAGGATGTTCTTGATGAAGCGCTGGATGCCGAAATTGGCTCCGAACGCGAACTCGCCGAGCCGCCGAGCGCCTTCGTCGGTGCTCAGCATCTTGGACAGGAAATCCTCGTTCTTCGCCGCGGCCCATTTGACCACGACGCCGTTTTCAAACCACAGGCGCACGTCCACCACCTCGCGGCCCTGTGTGACCGCAGGGAAGGAGAAGCGGATGTGCCCATTCACCTTCGTCTCCTCCGGACCGGTGAAGATTTCGCCGCTGGGCATGTTGTGCGTGGCGGTGGAATTGGCGAAGGTGCGGCCCTCGATGCCGATCGTCAAGTCGGTGTCAGCGCCGATGAGGTGCGCCTCACGCCTGCCTCGAAGCCAGTCGACCAGGACTTGCTGGCGCGCTTCCACCTGTTGCCAGCTCGCCACCGGGTCAGGCTGGTCGCATAAGCAGGCTGCGTAGACGAAGTCCTCGAAGTCGGACAGCGACATGTCGGCGTCCTGGGCATAGGCGTTCGTGGGGAACATGACCAC
>CAYRFV010000019.1:13477-34401 GCA_964423545.1 uncultured Anaerolineales bacterium
CTCCATGGAGGTCTTCAGCAACGGCCGCATGGCCTGGGCGCGGGCAGCCTGCCGCGCCGGGTCGATCCCCGATAGCTCGCGAGTGTTGACTTCGGATCGCACGGCGATTCGCACATCGAACGTTTCGACGATCTGCTTGAGCACGGGGGAGACGTAGCGCAGCTGCTCCTCACTCGCATGTTCGAGGAAGATCGCGTTCAGTCCCGGCAGATCGGCCTGGACGAGCGGGTGCGCCCCACGCTGAACGGCGAGCTTGTAAAGCTCCTGCACCAACGGGGTTGAGGTGGGCGAGGCCGCAATTAAGACTTGGTCGCCGGCCTTGATGCGGGTCGAGTAGTCCACGATGGTTCGGGCCAGCTTCGTGATGCGTGGATCAGGCATGGGATTTCCTTTCGCTGCCGGGCAGCGGATAAGCAACGATCGATTCAGGAAGTCGGACTCAGGACGAGCAGCGAGCCGCCCTGGCCCTGGGTGCCCCCCCAGGCGCTTATGGGCTGGACGCCGGTGGATGCACGAACGGCAAGTCGACGACTGTAGCCAGGATCTCGCCATCACCGTGGCGAACCTCGACCTGGCAGCCCGGCGACGCAACCTCGCGCGGCGCTACGGCCAGGGCAATCGGTCGCATCAGCCCCGGCGACCAGATGGCCGAGCCCACGAAGCCTCCCCGGCCCCGGCCCGCGATCGGGGCGCCGGTCAGCCCTGTCGTGGGGGCATCGACGGGCAGCAGCAATCCCACCAGGCGCCGCGCGACTTTGTCATAACTGAGCTGCCGCGCGATGACCTCTTGCCCCGTGTAGCAGCCCTTGTTTTCGCTGATGGCGGCGCGCAGGCCTGCCTCCAATGGCGTGACCTCGGCGCTTAGCTCGTGGCCCCATGTCGGGATGCCCCTCTCGACGCGCAGCGCTTCGATCCCGTGGGCATCCAGCATGGGGAGGGCGGCCAGGAGCGAGCGCAACTCGGCGCCGTGCGTCGCGTCCGCGATCATCGTCCAGTCGGCCGCTTCGAGATCGCCCCCGCGCTGCAACAGCACGGTCGTCTCACCCGCTCGGCCGCCTCGCCAGCCGTAGGGAGGCAGCTCAGCCAGCGAAACGCCCATGGTCGCTTCGATCCATGCGGCCGCCGCCGGCCCGTACAGCCCGATCTGCATGGTTTCTGCCGACAGGTCAGCCACCTCGACCTCATCGTTCCAGAAGATCAGGCTGCTCAAGTGCCGAGTCAGCGAGCGCGCCTGGCCCGGAGAGGCGCGCAGATGCACTGCCTTCTCATCCACGCACGCGATCAGCAGGGCGATGACCCGACCGGTTGGGCCAGCAAGCACGGCCGGCAGTCCGTCTCCGGGCGCCAATCTCCGGAAGTCATTGGTTGACAGCCGCTGCAGGAACGCAAGACGGTCTCGACCAGCGACGCGCAGCCAACCGTGGGCGCTCAAGTCGGCCCAGGCCATCGCTGCGCGGGCGGCATGGTAAGCGGAGTCGCGTGAAATCTGTGACATGCCTGGAATCACTCCTGCCCTGCGTAGACGTTACCTGTGGATCAGATTCTACCCAATGCGCTGCACTGGCAATGTGAGGTCGCTCCCGCTTGGCGAAATGAAACCTGATTATACACGGCGCAACGCAGCGGCGCCAATTGCGCCGCGCGCGAGTTGCTGATACAATCGGGTGCGAGCATTGCCGGCGCCGCACAGTCACGGCGAAGCCCGGCCGTTTTCATCCATGGCGGGGGCGCCCCATGATCGATCCGCTTCTCAACCACAAAAGGGTCTTGCTCGGCATCACCGGCGGCATCGCCGCCTACAAGGCCGCCGACCTGTGCAGCAAGCTGGTACAGGCCGGCGCGCAGGTGGACGTTGTAATGACCGAAGCGGCCGCGAAGTTCGTTGCGCCGCTCACATTCAGCGCGCTGAGCGGCCGGGCTGCTCGCATCGACATGTGGACCGAGCCGGGCGGAGCGCCGATCCCGCACGTACAGATGGCCGCGGCAGCCGATCTCGTAGTTGTGGCGCCGCTCAGCGCCAACACCCTCGCCAAACTGGCGCTCGGCCTGGCCGACAACCTGCTCACGTCAACGTTGCTCGCCTCGCAGGCGCCCTGGGTGCTGGCGCCTGCGATGGAGTCGCACATGTGGTCGAATCCGGTCACCCAGGCGCACGCGGCGAGCCTGGTCGCCCGCGACGCCATCCTCGTCGGCCCGGCCGAGGGGCGGCTGGCCTCCGGCGCCATAGGGGTGGGACGCATGGCAGAGCCGGCCGAGATTCTGGCGGCCGCGCGCGCGGTTTTCGCCAGGGGCGGTCTGCTGGACGGATGCCGGGTCTTGGTCACTGCCGGCGGGACGCAGGAGCCGCTAGATCCGGTGCGCTTCATCACGAATGCTTCGTCCGGGAAGATGGGGGTGGCGTTGGCCGAAGCGGGTCGCGATCTGGGCGCCGAAGTTGTGCTGGTGCACGCGCCGCTGGCGGCGCCCCTGCCGTTCGGCGTCGAGAGCGTGCGCGTCAGGACGGCACAGCAGATGTGCGATGCCGTGCTGGCTTGCATCTTGCAGACCGATATCCTGATTGGCGCGGCTGCGGTCGCGGACTTCCGGCCGGCCGAGGCTGCCGATCAGAAGATCAAGAAGACGCCCGGCGGGGAGGAGTTGACGCTCCGGCTTGTCCGCAATCCGGACATCCTGGGCGAGGTGGCCGCTCGCCGCGCCGAGGGCCGCAGGCCCGCCGTGGTAGTCGGCTTCGCGGCCGAGACGCAGGATCTCCTGCGGAATGCCGCGGCGAAGCTGGTGTCCAAGCGACTCGACATAATTGTTGCCAACGATGTCACCGAGCCGGGCAGTGGATTCGGATCGGACGAAAACCGCGTTACGCTGCTTTTTGCTTCGGGCCGGCAGGAGGCGCTGCCCCTGATGGACAAGCGGGCCGTGGCCTGGCGCGTGCTTCAGGAGGCAGCAGCGCTTGTTCGCAGGGGTCAGCAGGAGATCGCATGACTGCGCAGATGAGCGATTCGATCCGTTTCCGGGATTCCGTGTACAGCCGTGTGAGCTGGGAGGGCGTAGCCCCGTTTGATCCGGGCGCCCATGCGCTCAAGGCGATGATGTTCAGCACGGCGTGCTGGCAAGGCTATCACTGCGCCTACGAAGTAGTGGCGGTGGCCGGCGCCACCCCGCACCAGGAGGCCGCCTTGCGCCCGGATGCAGCGGCGACGCCGGAGGTGCTCCGTCTGGCGCAGCTTTTCATCGGCCTGGCTGGCGAACAGAGGGACGCAGCCGAGCGCGGCCGCGAACAGATCGCTTTTCCCGCTTCTCAAGCCGCCGGAACCGTCGTCTTGAATGCCATCTCGCGCCGCGCACGGACGGTCGACGGCGCGCCGAGTCCTTTTGGCTGAACAGAAGCTGGCGTGATATACTTTCGTGGTCGCCTCACCTTGTCCACCACCAAGATCCAATGACCCATTCATCGATCGCAACCCTCAGAAGCTTTCGCGGCACCGCGCGGGGTTGCGTTTACACCGAGGCATTGTGGGGTATCCCTTACAATCTCTATGCGCCCTATCTGTCAGTCTACATGATCGCGTTGGGACTCACCGACGCGCAAATCGGGCTGATCACCAGCATCGGGCTTGCCTGCCAGATCTTCTGGGCGCTGATGAGCGGCGCCATCACCGACAAGATGGGCCGCAGGCGAACCACCCTGATCTCCGACCTCATTTCGTGGAGCGTGCCCTGCCTGATCTGGGCGGTCTCTCAGGGCTTCTGGTACTTCCTGGTGGCGGCCGTCTTCAATGCGGTTTGGCGCGTCTCGCAAAACTCCTGGACCTGCCTGCTGGTTGAGGATACCGATCCGCAGTTGCTCGTGGAAGTCTACTCCTGGATCTACATCGCCAACGTGATCGTGGCCTTCATCGCTCCCTTCAGCGGCGTGCTGATCGACAGGTTCACCCTGGTGCCTGCGATGCGCGGTTTGCTCTTCTTCTCGTTCGTGATGATGACGATCAAGTTCTTCGCGACCAATGCCATGACCACGGAGACGGAGCGCGGGCTGGTGCGCATCCGGGAAACGCGCGACCAACCGCTCTTTTCGATCGTTGGCGGCTCAAGGGCTGTCCTCTATGAGGTGACCCATTCGCCCGTCATCCTCGCCACCACCGGCGTGATGGTGATTCTGAGCATCTCCCGGATGATCCAGGGCACATTCTGGTCGATCCTGGCGACCGAGAAGCTGGGGGTGCCCGACCAATGGCTGGCGCTCTATTTCTCTGCGCGTTCGCTCGTGATGCTGCTGATGTTCGTTCTGGTGATGCCGCGTTTTCGCAACGTGAGCGTCCACAGACCCATGTTCTATGGGTTCATTGGCCTGGTCTTGAGCCAACTGCTGCTGATTGCTCTGCCGGCCGGCAGCTACTGGCTGCTGTTGGTCGCCACGCTCATGGAAGCGTGCAGCTTGCCGGTGGCGAGCGCACTCCTGGACAAGCTCGTTGTCCTGGTTGTCGATCCGAAAGAGCGCGCTCGCATCATGGCGATCGTCTATGTGATCGTGATCGTCTTCACCTCTCCATTCGGCTGGATCGCCGGTCAGATGTCGCAGGTCAACCGCACACTGCCGTTCCTGCTCAGCCTTGTGCTCTACGCCGCCGGCGGCCTGCTGATTCTGCTCGAAGAGCGTTTGGAGCGTGCGCACGGCACCCCGGATCAGGCAGCCGTCTGACGGGGGCAGTGTGGCCCGCATCAAGCTTCTGCGTGTCGTCTGTCTTGGAGGCGCTATGGCCCGCATCAGACCCAACGATGTCTTTGACCATCTGAACCCGCAGCTGCGTGCTGCCCTGGATGAGGCGGTGGACAAGACGCTGCCCGGCGTGGAGGTCGACAAACGCCTGCTCTATCTGGCCTTTCGCCGCGCCCTGTCTCTCAAGCTTAAGCCATGGGAGACTGTGCCGGCCGCAGCCGTGGACGCGGACTGATGGTGGCACACTTGCGGGCGCCCGAGTGCTGCGGTCGGGCGTTCGTCGGAGCGGCGATCCTGCTCCTGGCCGGGGCCATCACCCCCTGGCGCAGCGCGGTTGCCTACCCGGCCTTTCCTGAGGGCGCATGCGAGGCCGCGGCCAGGCCATCGGCGACCGCACCGGTCTATTCCTATCGCGTCCTGGCCGTCTATCCGCATGACGTCGCCGCCTTCACCGAGGGATTGGTCTATGCGGATGGGGTCCTCTTCGAGGGCACGGGGCTTCACGGGCAATCCTCGCTGCGCCGGGTCGATTTGGAGAGCGGTCGGGTCTTGCGCCAGGTCGACCTCGCAGCAGCGTACTTCGGCGAAGGAGTAGCGCTGGTCGGTGACAGGCTCATTCAGTTGACCTGGCACGAACGGACCGCGTTCGTATACGACCGGGACGATCTCACCTCGATGGGCTACTATACCTATGCGACCGAAGGGTGGGGGCTTACCTACGACGGCCGTCGCCTGATCATGAGCGATGGCTCGGATACCCTCTACTTCCGTGATCCATCGACTTTCGCTGAGACGGGCCGCGTGCAAGTCTTTGACGGAACCGACGCGGTTCCTCTCCTCAATGAGTTGGAGTTCATCGCGGGTGAGGTGTATGCTAACGTCTGGCTGACCGATCGGATCGTCCGCATCGATCCCGAGACCGGGCGCGTCATCGCCTGGATCGATCTGGCGGGGCTGAAGCCTCCTGGCTCCGAGGAGCTGAACGGCATCGCCTTCGACACGGAGCAGGATCGGTTGTTTGTAACCGGTAAGTTCTGGCCTCATCTCTTCGAGATCGAGCCTGTCCCGCCACCTGCGACCTGGCTTCCCCTGATCTTGCGAAGTGTGAGCAATGGTTAATCGAACACTGACAGCGGTTCCCGGTCTGCGCGTCGGCCATGCAACCGACGGCATTGGTCTCACTGGCTGCACCGCGATTCTGTGCGGTGAGTCGGGTGCAATCGGCGGTGTGGATCAGCGCGGCGGCGCGCCGGGCACGCGGGAGACCGATCTCCTTGGGCCCATGCATCTGGTGCAGCGCGTCCATGCAGTGCTGCTGGCCGGTGGCAGCGCTTTCGGTCTGGCCGCCGCCGACGGCGTGATGCGCTATCTGCGCGAGCGCGGCGTGGGTTACGACACGCGCGTTGCCAGGGTGCCGATCGTGCCGGCTGCGATCCTCTTCGACCTCGCCGTCGGCCGGCCGGATGCCTACCCTGACGCCGAGATGGGATATGCGGCCTGCCAGGCCGCCACCGCGGCGCCCGTCGCCGAGGGCCGCGTGGGCGTGGGCGCCGGCTGCACGGCCGGGAAGGCGCTCGGCAGCGCCGGCGCAACCCCGACCGGTGTGGGAAGCGAGGCCGTGGACTTAGGGGGCGGACTGATCGTGGCGGCGCTGATCGCGGTCAATCCGTTCGGGGATGTGGTCGATGAGGCGGGCCGAGTCCTGGCGGGCGCGCGTGCGGCCGATGGCAGCTTCGTGGGCGCACTGGCAGCGATGCGGGTCATGTCCCACCAGCGCCTCGATGATCCGGGCGCGACGGTGATCGGTGTCGTTGCGACCAGTGCTTTGCTGGACAAGGAACAGACAAACAAGGTCGCGCAGATGGCGCAGGACGGCCTCGCGCGTGCCGTCCGGCCCGCCCATACCATGTTCGACGGCGACACCCTCTTCGCCCTGGCAACCGGCGAGGTCGCCGCGGACGTGAACCTCGTCGGTGCTTATGCGGCCGAGGTGGTGGCGAATGCCATACGCCGGGCGGCCTTGCTGTACTCCGATCATTCGTCTGCATCGAAGGAGCCGACATATGGACGTGTTTAGAGAGCAGGACAACGCGCTCGTTTGGGCACGCGACGGCGAGCGGCTGCGCATCGAGGCGTGGGGCCGCAATAGCCTGCGCGTGCGTGCGACCGTCGCGGCCGCGATCCGAGACGATCTGCCCGGTGCGCTGCTCGAACCGCCGGCTTGCCTGCCGGAGATCGTGCTCGGCGACACGGAGGCGGTCTACCGTAACGGCGGCCTCGAAGCGCGCCTCTCCGCTGACGGCAGGCTGGCCTTTCACCGGGCCGGTTCGGGCGCAGAACTGCTGGTTGAGCAGCCGGGACATTTCGTTTGGCCGCCGGCGCGCTCCTTCACCCCTGCCGCCGGTGAGTTGTTCCACCTGGAGGCGCGGTTCGCCGCCCATGTGGGGGAGCGCTTCTACGGACTAGGGCAGCATCAGCACGGCAAGCTGGACCAGAAGGGGTGTGTGGTCGATCTGGTGCAGCGCAATACCGAAGTCGCCATTCCCTTCCTGCTTTCCAGTCGCGGCTATGGGTTTCTCTGGAATAATCCGGCCGTCGGCCGCGTGGAGCTGGCCGCGAGCGGCACGCGCTGGGTGGCTGAAGCGACCCCGCAGCTCGACTACTGGGTCACGGCGGGAGATTCTCCCGCCGAGATTCTGTCCCACTACGTGGATGCCACGGGACATGCTCCGATGCTGCCCGACTGGGCGGCGGGTTTCTGGCAGTGCAAGCTGCGCTATGCTTCTCAGGACGAGCTGCTCGGGATCGCGCGCGAGTATCGAGAATCTTGGCTCATATCGCTCCCCAATGCTATACTGCGAGCTGCTCGGGATCGCGCGCGAGTATCGAGGTCGCGGTCTGCCCCTCTCCGTGATCGTCTCCGATTTCTTCCACTGGACGCTGATGGGTGATTGGCAGTTCGATCCCCAGCATTGGCCCGATCCCGCCGGCATGGTGCGCGAGTTGGAGGCGCTGGGTGTCAAGCTCATGGTCTCGGTATGGCCCACGGTCAACATGCTGAGCCCCAACTATGAGACCATGCGCCAACGCAACCTGCTCATCCGCAACGAGCGCGGCCTGCCGGCGCACATGCTCTTCCAGGACTGTCGGCCAGAAGGCCGCATCTATATTCAGTTCTACGATGCGACTCACCCGGAGGCACGCGCGTATCTGTGGGAGCGGCTGATCGAGGGGTACTACCGGCATGGCGTCAAGGTCTTCTGGCTCGATGCGTGCGAGCCGGAGATGTATCCAATGCATCCCGAAAACCTTCGCTATCACCTCGGGAACGGTCTGGCGGTGGGCAACATCTACCCCATGCTCCACGAAGCGGGAGTCTGGGAGGGGCTGCACAGCCAGGGCGAGACCGAGATCGTGACGCTCTGCCGATCGGCTTGGGCAGGCAGCCAGCGCTACGGCGCGGCGGTCTGGTCGGGCGACATCCCGTCGACGTTCGAGGCGTTGCAGAAGCAGGTGCGCGCGGGTCTCAACGTCGGATTGTCAGGTATTCCCTGGTGGACGACCGACATCGGTGGGTTTCATGGCGGGAACGTCGAGACACCATATTTTCGGGAATTGATCGTCCGCTGGTTTCAGTATGGTGCGTTCTGTCCCCTCTTCCGGCTGCACGGCCACCGCCAGCCCACGCAGGGCTGGATCAGCGGAGGTCCGAACGAGGTGTGGTCCTTCGGTGACGAGGCCTATGGCATCATCCGTGAGCTGCTCTTCCTGCGCGAAAGGCTGCGGCCCTACATCCTGGCGCAGATGCGGCTGGCCAGCGAGAGGGGTGTTCCGCCCATGCGCCCGCTCTTCTTTGACTTTCCGCAGGATGCGGCTGCCGTGCCCGTCGATGATGCGTACATGTTCGGCCCGGCTCTGCTGGTGGCGCCGGTGCTGGAGCAGGGGGCCCGACAGCGTCGGGTGTATCTGCCGTCGGGCGCAACCTGGACCGATGCCTGGACAGGTGAAGCCCTGGTTGGCGGCCGGTGGATCGAGGCGAACGCGCCGCTGGAGCGCATCCCGCTCTACCTCCGAGATGCCGCGCCGTTGCCGATCCGAGGATGAGGGGCGGCCCTGGAGCGCGCGGCGCCCTGGCGCCGCTCTCCTTGCTCGTGCGATCTTCGTACCGAGTGAAAACGCAGGAGACGCGATGTTTTCCGTATCACCCATTCTAGCGCCGCTTCTTCCGCTTCCGGATATCTGGGGCGAGGGCGCGATCTTCGCCTTCTCCGGCTTCGATGGCCCGACCTGCTCAGCGTCGAACTTCGTGCTGGCTTACGGGGCAGAGCCGTTCGACCTGTGGGTCCACACCGCCGAGCCGCATGTGCTGAGGCTTCGCCTGTCTGGAACTGCCAGGGTATTGGCGGCAACGGGGGATGTGTTGGCGCTGCAGACGGCTACCGGAGAGCTGGACATCACCTTCAGCGCCTGGCATACGGTCATTGGGCAGCTGCCCGAGGATGCCACAGTGGAGCTGGTCGCGGCGCCGCCGGCAGCCGGAGCCGATCCGTGGGCGCCCCACTATGACCCGCGCCCTTTGACAACCACGGAGACGGTGTTCCTGCGCCGCGCGGGGGCGCGCTTCGCGCTGACGTACGGTGAGTCGCCGGAACAGGCCGCTGAGCGGGCGGCGGCGGGCCTGGTGGCCGATCTGCCCGCAGAGTTGGAGCGCCGGCTCAGCTTCTACAGGCTGTTGCCGCGCGGGGCCGACGACGTCGAAACGCGGTTCCTGCGCAAGTGCGCCAGTGTGATGAAGGTCAACACGCTTGGGCCGGAAGGCGCCATCCGGCGGCGCTGGTCGACGCCCGACCGGATTCCGCACCGTCACATGTGGCTCTGGGATTCCGTCTTCCACAGCTTCGCCATGAATCGGATCGATCCCCAGCTCTCCTCCGAGCTACTCATGGCGATGTTGGACGCTCAGCGTCCGGACGGCATGGCGCCGCACATTGCCACCGTCTCCGGGCACACGTCCGAGATCACCCAGCCGCCCCTGCTGGCCTGGGCAATCCAGGAGAATGACGCAGTGCTGGGCGATCGGGCACAGCTGGCGGATCTCTTGCCGCGTCTGGAGGCCTACCTGGAGTGGAACCTGGCGCATCGCGATCGCAACGGGAACGGTCTGCTCGAATGGGCGATCGAAGCCAACGCCAAGTCGCGCTCCGGTGAATCGGGCATGGATAACTGTCCTCGTTTCGACGGGGCCGTTGCCCTCGACGCGCCCGACTTCTCCGCTTACCAGGCGCACGACATGGCCTGCCTGGCGCAGATGGCCGATACGCTCGACCTGCCCGACCGGGCCGGGCTGTGGCGCGGGCGCAGCCAGGCGATGGCGCAAGCGATCCAGGCGCGGCTCTGGCATCAGGACAGGCAGTTCTACTGCGACCGCGACATGGACGGCCATTTCGTCCCGGTGCGCGCCGTGTCGGGCTTCATGCCGCTGCTCCTGGATGGCATTCCTCCTGAGCGCGTGGATGCGCTCGAGCGGGCGCTGCTCGATCCGTCTGGCTTCGGCGCTCCCTGCCCGATCCCGTCGGTGGCGCTCGACGAGCCTGCCTGGTCCACCGACATGTGGCGAGGCGCCTCGTGGATCAACATGAACTACATGACAATTCTGGGATTGAAGCGACACGGCCGGACGGCGACCGCGCGCCTGCTGACCGAGCGAACGTTGGCCTATGTTCGCGCGGCCTACGAGCGCTACGGTGTGCTCTTCGAGTTCTTCGACGCGCGCTGCCAACGCCCGCCGATGGCCTGTGACCGCAAAGGACCGGTGTCCGGTCGCTACGACATCCGGGCCAAGTACGAGGTCATCCGTGACTATCATTGGACGGCCGCTCTCTGCTTGTGTCTTGCCACGACTCCCGGGCTCTGATGTCTGATTCCTGCTGGAGAAAGGATCCTGTCATGCTTACGCGTCGCGTTCATTATGTCCTCAGCACTCACTGGGACCGCGAATGGTACCAGACCTTCCAGGACTACCGCTATCGGCTGGTCCGCCTCCTCGATCGCATCATCGCCGGCTGGGAACGCGATGAGTTGCACGGCCCCTTCCAGTGCGACGGCCAGGCGATCATCCTGGAGGACTACCTGGAGGTGCGGCCGGAGCGCCGCAGTCAGGTGGAGCGCTTCGCCAGGGAGGGCAAGTTTGTGATCGGTCCCTGGTACGTGCTCCCCGACGAGTTCCTCGTATCGGGGGAGTCCATCGTGCGCAACCTAGCCCTGGGCCGCAAGGTGGCGCGCGCGTTCGGCGGCCAGCCGTCCCAGGCTGGCTTCCTGTGCGACATGTTCGGCCATAACAGCCAGATGCCGCAGATCTTTGCGGGCTTCGGCGTGACCGGCGGGTTCATCTGGCGCGGCACGAACATCGTCGATCAGCGCCTCATGCGCTGGCGTGGGGCCGACGGCACGGAGCTGCCGTGTTACCGCTTCGGCCACAACGGCTATTGCAGCTTCGCCAGTGAGGCGCGCTATGCCCGCGATCCGCAGCCGGAGCCCGATCCAGAGCTGCTGCGCGAGCGACTGGAAGCGTTCCTCGTCACCGAGGGGATGGAGACCCAGAGCGGCGCCATGCTGGCGTTCGACGGCGGCGACCACATGGAATGGGATCGCGCAATGTATGCGGTCATCTCCGAGCGGCTGGGCCAGCCCAGGGACGGCTTCGAGCTAGTGCACACCTCGCTGGATGCCTATCTGGCTGAAATGGCGCCCCTGGCGCCGGAGATCACCACGGTCGTCGAAGGCGAGCTTCGAGAGCCGGGCCTCCTGCCCGCTGTCACCGACCACCAATGGCTCATTCCCGGCGTTGGTTCCAGCCGGGTGTGGATCAAACAGGCCAACGCCGCATGCCAGTCGATGCTCTGCCAGTGGGCCGAGCCTTTCAGCGCACTGGCGCACCGGGCCGTCGGTGCGGAGACGCCCCAGGGCTACCTCGAGGTGGCCTGGAAGTGGCTGTTGATGAATCACCCGCACGACTCGATCTGCGGCTGCTCCATCGATGCCGTCCATGAAGACATGAAATACCGCTTTGCCCAGGCCGAACAGATCGGCAACCGGTTGACGACCGAAGCAACCCGGCAGCTGGCGGCCAGCGTGGCGGGGGAAATCCCGGCCGACGCGGTGCGGGTGACAGTGTTCAACCCGCTGCCGATCCCCTTTGACGGCGTGGCAGATTTGCGACTGGAAATCCCTCCGGCCTGGCCTCAATTCAACTTCAACATGGGCGCGTTTCAGCCCACGCCGGCGTTCCGCATCTTCGGGTCGGATGGCGCCGAGCTGCCCTATCAACGCCTGGGCCAGGCGACCGAACGGAGCCGCTTCCGCACGTACGGGGTCTCTTTCCCGAAAGGCTACAAGGTGACCGAAATCCCCGTGGCGCTCCGGCTGTCGATTCCGGCCATGGGCTACACCACGCTGACCCTGCAGGCAGGAGAGCCGGGACTGCCGACGCGCCATCCAGCGGTGCCCGGCCTGGCGACCAGCGAGCGCTCGCTGGCGAACGACCGTGTGTCGGTGACAGTGGAGCCAAACGGTGCGCTGACCCTGCTCGACAAGCGCACCGGGCGAACCTATTCGCGTTTACTCACCTTCGAAGATCGCGCGGACATCGGCGATGGCTGGAATCACGGTGTGGCGCTGAACGATCAGAGTTTCGTTTCGACGGCCTGCCAGGCCAGCATCGCCCTGGTGCACAACGGGCCAGACCTGGCGACCCTGCGCGTGCGCACGGTGCTGGAGCTGCCCGATGAGTTCGACTTCCGTAAGATGGTTCGCAGTGACAGGTGGGCGACGCTCGCGATCGACAGCTTCGTGACGTTGCGCGCTGGCGCCGACCACGTGGAGGTCGAAACTACGGTTCACAACTGTGTCAAGGATCATCGCCTGCGCGTCCGCTTTCCCAGCGGCGCACAGGCGACCCGCTACCTGGCCGACGCCCCGTTCGATGTCGTGGACCGAGCTATTGCCCTTCGGGCCGACAACCACCTGTATCGAGAGCCGGAGATCGAGACCAAGCCTCAGCAGACCTGGACCGCGGTGTTCGACAAGACCGGTGGGTTGGCCGTGATCAGCACCGGCCTGCTGGAGAGCGCGGTGAGCGACTTGCCGGAACGCCCCATCGGTCTGACGCTGTTCCGTGCGACGCGGCGCACCGTCATGACGGATGGGGAGCCGAACGGCCAGTTGCAGGGCGATCTGCGCTTCCGCTACTGGATAGTGCCGTTGGACGGCGAGCCGGATCGTGCGGCGCTGTGCCAATTGGGCCAGCGGCTCGAAGGCGGTCTGCGGGCGGTCTATCTCGCGCCCGACGACATTGTCCAGCAGAAGGTGCAGAGCGGCGATCCGTACGGCGATCCCGATTGGCGCACAACTATCTTGCCGCCCACCGCCGGCTTCCTGGATGTGAGCGGCCCGGCCGTCGTCACCAGCCTGCGGCAGACAGAAACGGGCCTGGAGCTGCGTATGTTCAATCCTGAGGCGAAGGACGGGCGTGCGCTCATTACGCTGGGCGATTGGCCTGGCGCAGCCCCGACGCATGCGTTGCCGGTCAACTTCGAGGGCCAGCCAGTCGGTCGGCGGCTCGCGTTCGCCGATGGCCGGCTATCGCTCAGGCTCGGCGCGAAGAAGATCGTGACGCTGCGGCTGGAGGCCCGGTGAATCGAGTTGGGTGTGCTCAGAAATTCGGGATAGGGGGTGAAGATGAGAGTCTGCATTGTGGGGGCCTCCGGGAAGCTCGGCAGGTACATGGTGCAGCACGCGCTTGATCGGGGCTACGAGGTGGTTGGTGTCTGTCGGGAGCGCAGCGTGGGCAAACTTGATGTGTTCAAAGGGCGCATGACCATCATTCCCGGTGCTACCAACGACCGCGAGGTGATCAAGAAGGCTGTGGCAGGGTGTGACGGGGTGCTCACCGTACTAGTCCCCTGGGGGGCTCACCAGTACTCGTCCGGAACGGCCCAGGCGGTGCTCGACCACGCGCGTCTGGGCGCACGCCTCGTATTCTCTTGCGGCTGGCATATTACGCGGGATGGCAAGGATGTGTACGCGCAGTCACTGAAAAGAGAGGAGAAGTTCGCCCGCTTGATCGGGCGACTAACCCATATTGTGGATATCGACGACCAGGTGGAAGCATGCAGGCGGGTGTTTGCCAGCGACACCCAGTGGACAGTAGTGCGTGGAAGCGATCTCGAAGAGGGCGAAAGCCAAGGCCTTCCGGTGTGGAGTCGGCATGTGGGTGATCCCATCCTCGAGAGCAATATGACGCGCCGCGTGGATTTCGCCCTTTTCATGGTAGAAGCGCTTGCGAACGATGAGCTGATCCACGAAGCTCCGGCAATTGTCGGATGCCGCACACCTTCGGCGCTTGCACACGCGGCTGCTGTTGGGCCGAGCCATGATCGTTAACGCAGGCCCGGCACGGTAGAAATGAGGATTATGAACCATGAGCATCTACTCAGATCATCTTCCACACGAAGTCCGGCTCGAACGGATGCGGCCGGAGCAGATCGAGGCGGCCAAGGCGCTGCGCCCGGCGATCTACCTGGCGTGCGGCTCAGTGGAGTGGCACGGATACCATAATCCGGTCGGCCTTGACACGCTCAAGGCGCATGAGCAGCTTGTGGGACTGGCGGACCGCCTGGGCGGCGTCGTCTATCCGCCGATCTATCTTGGCGCCGGCGGCGGTCACACGCAGTGGCCCAGCTCGTTCATGGTCGGCGCCGGGCCGATGACCCGCATCGTGGCGGAGCTGTTGCACGGCTTCGAGCGCGATGGCTACCGCAAGGCGATCCTGCTCTCCGGACACTATCCCAACCAGCGCGAGTACATGCAGCCGGCAGTCGCCGCGTATCGCGATGCGGGCGGCCGGATGGACGTGCTCTCACTCATCGAAAACCAGGCCCCCGGTGTGGCGGGAGATCATGCTGCGAAGTACGAGACATCCTACATGCTTCACCTTTGTCCGGAGCTGGTGGCGATGGATCGTCTGCGCGCGGGGCGCCAGGATGACATCGCGGGGCCGGATCAGGTGGTCAATTGGATGGGCGAGGCGTATGCCGGGCATCCGTGCTACGGGTTGGTCGGCCTGGATCCGCGGGCTTACGCCTCGGCCACTGTCGGACAAGAGAACACCGAGCGGCTGCTGGCCTACCTTGCCGCGTGGCTGGATGCCTGAGCGAAAGGGGGCACGAGATGCTGCACCGATCCACCCCGGTCTTCGACCGTCTGCTTGAGCAGATAGCCGCCCTGCCGGTGATCGATTGCCATGAACACGCGGATGCCGGCGCATTCGGCCCTGGCGGCTATGAGCGCCTGCCGTCCCCCACCGAACCGATTGCCGCCCTGATCCGGGGTTACGTCCTCAGCGACCTCTATAGCGTGGGCGCCGACTTCGCAGCCTGCAACCTCCTGCAGGACGCGACCCTCCCGACCGAGCAGAAGTGGCCCATTCTGGCGGAGCTGTGGCCGAAGGTCGAGCACACGGCCTATGGCCGGGTGACCAGGCTGGTGATGCGCGATTACTACGGTGAGAGCGAGATGTCATTGGAGGCGCTGCGACGGGTCGGCGACCGGCTCGGCCCTCGCTCGCCGGCTTCCTATGCCGAAGCATTCGGCAGAGCCAACATCCGGCTGGCGCTGACCGATGTGCTGAACTGGCGCTCCGACTCGATGGCCCGCTACCTGTCGGGCGCACTGAACCTGCCGCCGTACATGCGGTTGATGTTCCCGCTGCGTCTCTTCCATGTGATCAACTCCGGCGAGCCGAACGCCCATGACCAGAGCGGCATCCAGGCGATCGGCGGCTGGGCTGATCGCCACATCACTTCGCTGGACGAATTCCTGGAGGCGGTCTTTATCGTCCTGCGCAGAGCCAGGGATCGTGGATCGGCGGGTCTCAAGGACCAGTCGGCCTACGAAAGGTCTCTGAGCTACGACGTTGTGTCGCGCAGCGATGCCGAGCGCCTCTTCAACCGCCTGCTGGCCGACCCGCGCCACGCGCTCGGCTGGCCCGAAGCCAAACCACTCGATGACTTCCTGTTCCACCAGTACATGCGCTTCGCTCACGAGCTTGGCATGCCGGTGCAGCTTCACACGGGCCATATGGCCGGCGTCTGGAACCGCGTGGACAAGGCCGATGCCGGACTGCTTGCCCCGGTGCTGGAGCTGCATCAGCGGGTTCGCTTCGATCTGTTCCACGGCAACTGGCCCGAAATGGGGCCGCTCCTCTTCCTGGGCAAGAACTACCCGAACGTGGCGCTCGACTGCTGTTGGCTCCAGATCATCGATCCACTCTACGCCGAGGAACTGCTGCAGCGCACGGTGGTCACGGTCCCGCACACCAAGGTCCACGGCTTCGGCGGCGATTACGTGGATGCCCCCGAATTCAGCGCGGCGCACCTGGTCATCGCCCGCGAGGTTATCGCCTCCGCCCTGGCCGGGCTGGTCGAGCGCGGCTGGCTGGATGAAGCACAGGCTGCCGGCATTGCTGCCGACTGGTTGTTCAACAATCCCAACCGTTTCTTCGGATTGGGACTCACGATGGAAGGAGCATGAGTCATGGAAGAAAGGTCACTGGCATTTCTGAAGGATCTGTTGGCCGCCCCAAGCCCGTCGGGGTTCGAGCAGCCCGCACAGAAGGTGTGGCGGGACTACATGGCGCCGTGGGCGGATCGGGTCACCACCGACATGCACGGCAACTGCATCGCTGCGCTGCATGAGGGCGGGCCGACCCGCGTTCTGCTGGCGGGGCACGTGGATGAGTTGGGCTTCATGGTCAACTATATCAACGACGACGGGTACATCTTCTTCAAGACCATCGGTGGGTTCGATCTGAACATCATCCCCGGACGCCGCGTGCGCATTCACACGAAGGCCGGCCCTGTGCCGGGCGTCACCGGCAAGAAGGCGATTCACGTGATGACCGAGGAGGATCGCAAGAAGAAGCTGGAGATCCAGGACCTCTGGATCGATATCGGGGTGAAGGACAGGGCGGAGGCGCAGTCGCTGGTGCGCGTGGGCGATCCGATCACCTATGCCGAGGGTTTCGAGGTGGTGCGTGGGCAGGTGGCCGCCTCCCGGGCATTCGACGACAAGGCCGGCAGCTTTGCGGTCGGCGAGGTCCTGCGGCTGTTGGCGGGCAAGCCGTTCGACGCAGCCGTCTATGCCGTATCGACCGTGCAGGAGGAGGTGGGGCTGCGCGGCGCGCGCACGAGCGCCTATGGCATCGACCCAAAGGTCGGCGTGGCCGTAGATGTCTGCCACGCCACCGACCATCCCGATATGGACCGCAAGCGGGTCGGCGACATCAAGCTAGGCGGCGGTCCGGCCATCGCGCGCGGTCCGAACATCAGCCCGGTGGTCGAGCGGATGTTGATCGAGGCGGCCGAGGCGGAGGGCATACCGTATCAGCTCGAGGCCGCACCGGGCGGGACCGGCACCGACGCGAACGCGATCCAACTGACGCGCGCGGGTGTCGCCACCGGCCTGGTCAGCATCCCGCTCCGGTACATGCATACGGCGGCCGAGATCATCTCGCTCGAAGACCTGGCGAACGTCTCCCGACTGTTGGCCGCGTTCATCGTGCGGGTGAAAGATGACACCGATTTCACCCTGTGAGCGCTCCAGGCGCAGCAGCGCGGCGCAGCAGCGATGAACGAGCTGGCTGCTGCCGACTTCGAGCGCGTCGCCCCGCTGTTCGATCCGCTGAGTGAGCATCTGGCGGTGCGCGCTGCCCTGCAGGGCAGCGCGCCTGCACAGGTCTACGTCGATGACGTGAGCGCGCCCCAGGCAGCGCTGATAAACATCCGGCGGCGCCGCTTCTACCTGGCCGGCCGAGCGAGCACCTCGTTTGCCCGGTCATTGGGCCGCCTCTTCACGGAGGTGATCTACCCCGAAGCACGCACGGCGGGCGACGAGGCGCTGACGCTCTACATTCCCGGCGGTGCGTGGGAGACGCACATCGCCGCCATCCTGCCGGACAAGGCGCCCATCGCCACCCCGCGGCAATCCTACGTGTTCCGGCAAGACAGGCAGGCTCCGCGCGCCGTGTTGCCTCCGGGCTATCTGCTGTGCGAAGTCGACGCCGGCTTCCTGGCGGAGCCGCGCGCCAACCGGGAAGCACTTCTCGACGAGCTGTGCTCCGAGCGGCCGTCGGCGGTGGATTTCCTGGCGCGCAGTTTCGGTCTCTGTCCAGTCGCCTCAGACGGCCGCGAGATCGCGGGGTGGTGTCTGTCCGAGTATAACGTCGCTGACTGCTGCGAGGTTGGGATTGCCACCCTGGCGCCGCACCAGCGCCTCGGTCTGGCAACGGCGGCCGGGCTGGCGTTCGTCGCGCTCGCCCGCGATAGGGGCATCCGCAGGATCGGCTGGCACTGCTTCGCGGCCAATCGACCATCGGTTGCGACCGCGCTCAAGATCGGCTTCGAGCTGCACTCCGAATGCACGGCGTACATGGCCTGGTATGATGAAGCCACGAATCTGGCCGCCAACGGCAACAGCTGTCTCTGGCGTGGCGAATACGTTGAGGCAACCGCCTGGTTCGAGGCGGCATGGGCGCGCGGGGCCGATCAGGGCTGGACCTACTGGGGTGCGGCATGTGCGGCCGCCATGCAGGGCCGTCGGGATGTCGCGCTGGATCGTCTTCGTCAGGCGATGGAGCGGGGCTACAACGACCTGGAGTGGATTCGCCAGGCGGAGTATCTGGCGAGCCTGCACGATGCGCCTGAGTGGGATGCGCTGGTCGGGTCGCCATGAGAGGAGCACATCGATGCAAGGGATGATCGCGGCCCCTGAGCCGCTCGCTGTAGAGGCAGGCGTGCAGGTCTTGATGGACGGCGGGAACGCCGTCGACGCGGCGGTTACCTGTGCATTCGTCGAAGGGATCGTCAATCCGATGAACTGCGGGATCGGCGGTTACCTGCTTGCGACGCTGCATTTGGCTGACGAGGCGGGCGGCGCTGGCCGGGCCATCGCGCTTGATGCCCCTGCCTTGGCCGGCTCAAAGACGAGCCCGGACATGTGGGAAGACGCCTCGCTCGGACCCAACCCGGAGGGCTGGGGCTTCCTCGTCCGCGGCCGCGCCAACTATATGGGCTACAGCTCCATCTGCACCCCGGGCGCTGTGCGCGGGCTGGGGGAGCTCCTGGCGCGCCACGGCACGATCTCCTGGGCGGAAGCGATTGCGCCGGCGGTGCGCGTCGCACGTACGGGCTTCACGGTGGGCCAGACGCTGGCAGCCTCATGGCGCTACCGCGCCCGCGATCCGAGGCTTTGCACGTCTTTGGACTGCATCGCAGCCAACGCGGCTGCGCGGCGTATCTACCTGCGCAACGATGGTGATCCGTACGAGCCGGCCGACGTGATCTGCAACTCGGACTACGCGGACACCCTGGAGCGATTGGCGGCGCGCGGGCCGGATGACTTCTATACCGGTGAGCTGGCGGGAGAAATCGTGCGAGATCTCGAAGCCAGCGGCAGCTTCGTTACAGCGCAGGATCTCTCCGAGTATGTGACGCGTGCGGTTCGGCCATTGGCAGGCAGCTACCGGGGCTGGTCCCTCAGCACCTCGCCGCCGCCCCACGGCGGGCCGACGCTGCTCGCCGCGCTGAACATCCTGGAGGGTTATGACCTGGCGGGCCTGGCCCACAACTCCGCGGCCTACATCTACGTGGTATCCATGGCGCTCAAGGCGGCCTTCGCCGACCGCAATCCCTACCTCGGCGACATGGAATTCGTCGATACCCCCCTGGACTGGATGATCTCCAAAGAGCGAGGAGCCGAGTGGCGCCGGCGCATCGACGCAGGCCAGCCGATCGTCGTGGACTATGTGGCGCCGGAGCCGCCAGACACCACCCATGTCAGCACGGTGGATCGCTACGGCAACTGCGTCGCGTTGACCCATTCGCTCGGATCCGGGTCGGGGGTGATCACGCCGGGGCTGGGCTTCATCTACAACAACTCGATGTGCAACTTCAACCCGCTGCCGGGCAGGGCCAACTCGATCGCTCCACGCAAGAGCCGCACCACCGGCATGACCCCCACCGTGGTCTATCGCGATGGCACGCCGGCGGTGGTGATCGGCGCGCCGGGCGGGACGAAGATCATCGGGTCGGTGTTGCAGGTGTTGCTCAACATCCTGGATTTCGGCATGAGTCCGAGCGAGGCGGTGCTCGCGCCAAGATTCGACTGCCAGGGAGACCTGATCACCTGCCAGCCGCGCATCCCTGCTTTTGTACGCGACGAGGTGGCGCAACGCCATCCGGTCGCGGCCAGCCCGAACAGCCATGGCGGCATGGGACTCGTGCACGTGATTGCGCTCGATCCCGATACGGGCAGGCCCTCCGGCGGTGCGGATGCGGGCGCAGGGGGAATGGCGCTGCTGGCGCCGTGACCCAGGCGCATGAGTCCGCCTGCCCTTTCCGAACGGGCAGACGGCTCTCGAAGCGAGCGCTTCGATGCGGGCGTGTCTGCGGCGTCTCACCGCCACAGCCCCCTTCGGTGGAGAGTCCGGTCCACCATGAACGATGAGTCCGCTTCGCGGATCGCCAATGGCCGCGAGCTGCAATCCCAGTCCGTCGAGCTCGTAGCGCTGCTCCTGATACTGATCGGATACGCCTGGCTGCTGCTGGTGATCTGGCCGGAGACGGGTCAGGAGGCGCCGCTAGGCAGTTGGATCGGCGCAGTGACGCTGGCGCTCAGTGCGACTGCCAGCTACTGGCTGCGGCGCAGGCGGACGGCGCTTGCGGCGGGGCTGCTGATCGGCGGCAGCCTGGCCAGTGTCACCGCTGCGCTGCTCGCCCACCGCGCACCTGACCTGGCCTACTTGTACCTGGCGCCTCTGGTCTTGGCCAGCGTCCTGGCGGGTCGCCGCGGGCTGACGGTGGTTGCTGTCCTGAGCATCGGATTCAGCCTGTTCATCAATTCGTCGCTGATTGGGCTCTCGTTGGCCTCGCGCTACGTGTGGCTGCCCGCCGCTGTGCTCGGGCTGGCGGCGCTGGCCTATGCGCTGGCGACCCGCAGCATCCAGGCGTCCCTCACCTGGATGTGGCAGGGTTACGAGCAGGCTGAGCACAAGGAGCGCCTGGCGAATGAGCGCCAGGCGGAGCTCCGGCGAGTGCTCAAGGCATTGGATGAGACGAGCTATCGGCTCGAGCGGGTCAATCTGGAACTGGCCCAG
>CAYRFV010000020.1:0-33988 GCA_964423545.1 uncultured Anaerolineales bacterium
CCCGCTTGTGGCTCCAGCAGGAGGCCCGGGTGAGCGGCGCGCTCTTGACCGATTGTTTTTGGGTCCCACGTCCTGATGCCTGTATAATGGAACGGTGTTGTCCGGAATGACGTACCGTTGCAGGTACCTGGCCCTGCGACTTCAGTTGTGAGGCAAGGGCTGCCGCGCAACATAACATCACGAAGAGGTGAGTTATGTCCGCAACCAAACCTAATCCATTCCTGATCGCGCAGCGCCAGCTCGACGACGCGGCCGCGATCCTTGGCCTCTCTCCCGCAATGCATGCTTTCCTGCGCGTGCCGATGCGGGAGTTTCATTTCAGCATCCCGATCCAGATGGACGACGGCAGCTACCAGGTTTTCAGCGGCTTTCGTGTCCAGTATAACGATGCGCGCGGCCCGGCCAAGGGTGGAATTCGTTTCCATCCGGACGAAACCATCGACACCGTGCGCGCACTGGCCGCATGGATGACCTGGAAGACGTCGGTGGTCGATATTCCGCTGGGCGGCGGCAAAGGCGGCGTGGTGTGCAGCCCGAAGAGTATGTCGCCGGGAGAGCTGGAGCGGCTGAGCCGCGGCTACATGCGGCGCGTCGCTCACGTCATCGGCCCGGAGAAGGACGTGCCCGCGCCGGATGTCTACACCACGCCTGAGATCATGGCCTGGATGCTGGATGAATATGAGACGATCGCTGGACGTCATCTGCCGGGGGTGATTACCGGCAAACCCGTGCCGTTGTTCGGTTCCCTGGGGCGCGGCGACGCCACGGCGCGCGGCGGCATCTACACGGTGCGCGAGGCAGCAAAGGTGCTTGGCCTGGATCTGCAGGGCGCCACCGTGGCCGTGCAGGGCTTCGGCAACGTGGGCGGGTGGGCGGCTATCCTCTGCCATCAGATGGGCATGAAGGTCATTGCCGTCAGCGACGAAACTGGCGGCATCTATCATCCCGGCGGGATCAACATCCCCGCGCTGGCCAGACATGCGCAGAATCATTCCAAGCATTGGATCGAGGGCTACACCGAGCCCGGGGCCGAGCGAATCGCCAAAGACGAAGGGGGAAAGATCCTCGAGATCCCCGTCACAGTGCTTTTCCCGGCGGCGCTGGAGAACGTCATCACCCAGGACAACGCCGATCGCATTCAGGCAAGGATTGTCGCCGAGCTGGCGAACGGTCCGACGACCCCAGAAGCCGACCAGATCTTGTTCGAGAAAGGCATCTACGTCATCCCTGATTTCCTATGCAACGCTGGAGGGGTGACGGTCAGCTACTTCGAGCAAGTGCAGAATGCTTACAACTTCTACTGGCCGGTGGAGGAGGTGGTGCAGCGCCTGGACGCCAAGATGACCACGGCGTTTCAGGCGGTCCACAACATGGCCGAGCGGCGCAAAGTGCACAACCGGTTGGCTGCCTACCTGGTGTCAGTGCAGCGCGTGGCTGAGGCGGTGGCGCTGCGCGGCTGGGTGAAGTAGGACGTAAGCCGCACAGCACGATCGCAGCGGACGCACAATCTGACGTCTCGCTTCGCAAGACAAACACGAACTCGCCGGGAAGCGCTTCCACCGGCGAGTTCGTGCTTTAACCATCGTTGTCAGAGCGGCTAGAGGCCGGCCGCGCGCCTCGCTGCATCGCGGCAGGCGCGTCGACTCAGAGCGTCGCCAGCACCTTTTCCAGCGCCGCGCGATCGGGCCGCAGCATCTCGTCTGGCAGGTAGGCGAGCGGCGTCTCGCTGAAGTGCAGCAGTTCGTGGAGATCAGGCCGCTCCTGCTGGTTGATGTAGATCAAGCCAGTGATGAAATGCTGTTGCTGGCGAGCTTCCTCGAGCGTGCGGAAGGCTAACAGCTTGTCGGTCGGATCGTAGTCGGGATCGAGCTTCTTGAGCACAATGCGCGACCCGTCATGCATCTGCACCTGCATCTCATCCTTGTAGGCGCCATCGATGGTGATCTCGGCGTAGTCCGGGATGAAGTTCAGTTCGTTGAGTGCGATCTCTTGCGCTTTGCCCCAGCTATAGCTCTTGGTCGAGTCATCGTGGTTGTTGAAGGTGACGCAGGGGCTGATGATGTCCAGCACCGCGATGCCGCGATGGCTGAACGCCGCCTTGAGCAGACTCTCGACCTGCTTGGGGTCTCCTGCGAAACTGCGAGCCACGAAGGTGGCGTTTGCCGCCAACGCTTCCATGCAGATGTCGAGCGGCGGCAGGTTGTTCACGCCTGCATATTTCAGTTTCTGGCCCAGGTCGGCCGTCGCGCTGAACTGGCCCTTGGTCAAGCCGTAGACCCCGTTGTTCTCCACGATGTAGACCATCGGGACGTTGCGGCGCACCGCATGTTTGAACTGCCCGGTGCCGATCGATGCTGTGTCGCCGTCGCCGCTGACGCCGATGACGGTCAGGTTCCGGTTCGCCACAACGGCGCCGGTCGCCATGGCCGGCATGCGGCCGTGGACGCCATTGAAGGAGTGGCTCCAACCAAGGAAGTAGGCAGGCGATTTGCTGCTGCACCCGATCCCGCTCATCTTGACCACCTGGGTCTGGTCAAGGCTCAGCTCCCAGGCGACATTCATGATGCGTTGGCTGATGCTGTCATGGCCGCAGCCTTTGCACAGGGTGGATGGCAAAGCCTGATATGCTTTCTTCTCTAAGCCCAAGGCGTTGACCTTAGCGCCCCTGGCGATCGTGTCCACTGGGGTAGTCATTCCTGACCTCCTCAATTCCTAGATTTGCTGCTTGATCGCGTCGGCGATCCATTCAGCCGAGAGCGGCAGGCCGTTGCAGCGCGCAATCGAGGTCAGCTTGTCGCCACAACACGGCTCCTCCGAAAGCAAGATCAGATTCAACTGCCCATCGCGATTGTTTTCCACCACGAAGAGCCGCTCATGATCCCGGATGAAGTTGTGCACGTCTTCGTTGATCGGCAGTGCGCGCAGCCGCATGTAGCTGGTGGCGATGCCGGCGGCCCGCAGCAGATCGCGCGCCTCCGCGATGGCGGGATCGTTGGAGCCTACGCTGATGATGCCGTAACGTGCATCGGGTGCAAGGTCCACGAGGGGACCTGGGACGAGCCGGCGAGCTGTATCAAACTTGCGCGCCAGGCGGGTCAAGTTGGCTTCCCAGTGCTCGGGCCGCTCGCTGTAGCGGGCGTATTCGTCGTGGCCGGTGCCGCGGGTGAAATAGGCCGCCATCGGGTGCGGCGTGCCGGGAAGCGTGCGATAGGTGATGCCGTCGCCGTCCACATCCTTGTAGCGGCCCCACGAACCGCCCAGCTCGCGAATCTGCTCGGCGGAAAGCACCTTGCCGCGATCCATCGGCTGATCGGGATACGCGAATGGCTCGCTGGCCCAGATGTTCATCCCCAGGTCGAGGTCGCTGAGAATCAGGATCGGCGTCTGGAGCCGCTCGGCCAGGTCGAAGGCCAACCAACCGAACTCGAAGCACTCCTTCGGATCGGCGGGGAAGAGCAACACATGCCGCGTGTCGCCATGGCTTAAGTAGTACGCTGCCGAGATGTCACCCTGACTGGTGCGGGTCGGCAGTCCGGTGCTGGGTCCGATGCGCTGAATATCCCACACCACGGACGGCACTTCGGCGAAATAAGCCAGGCCGATGAACTCGGTCATCAGATCGAGGCCCGGGCCACTGGTGCTGGTCATTGCGCGCGCGCCCGCCCATCCGGCGCCCACCAGCATGCCCATTGCAGCCAGTTCATCCTCGGCCTGAATAATGGCGAAGTTAGCCTTGCCGGTCTCCGGGTCGGTGCGAAGTTGGGGCAGATACTTGCCGAGAGCGTCAGCGACGCTCGAGGCCGGAGTGATCGGATACCAGGAGACGACAGTGACGCCGCCAAAGATGGCGCCGAGAGCGGCCGCCGTGTTCCCGTCGATCAACAGCTTGCCGTCGTTGAATCCTGTCATGCGCTCCACGCGGTAGGGATCCGCCTTGACCAGGTTCTGCTGCGCCCAGGCATGCGCGCGGCGCACCATCGACATATTCAGCTCGGTGGGCTTCGGTTTGCCGCCAAAGTTCCAGGCGATGGCCGACTCGATCTCGGCCAGTTCGACGTCCAACAGATGCGCCAGTACACCGACATAGACCATGTTGGCGATGTAGTCGCGCAGCTCGTAGGGCAGATTGGCTTCCTTGACAAGCTGGCCGACCGGCATCGGGTAGTAGGCCACATCGGGGCGGCGCGCGGCGATGGGCAGGCTATCGTCGTACAGCACGATGCCGCCAGGAGCGACGTTCGCCATGTCCTCGGCAGCCGTGCGCCCGTTCATACATACGGCAACCTCATACGCCTCCTTACGCCCCAGGTAGCCGTCTTTGCTGACGCGAATGATGTACCAGGTCGGCAGACCCTGGATGTTGCTGGGAAACAGGTTCTTGCCGTTCACCGGGATGCCCATCTTGAACAGCGCGCGCAGCAACACCCCGTTGCTTGTCTGGCTGCCCGATCCGTTGATGGTCGCAATATTGAGCGCGAAGTTGTTCACGACGGGCGTTCGCTCCTTCAGGTTGGCGGGGGCCTCTTGAAGTGCAATGCTCATAGTACTGCTCCTTGGGTTTGATTCGCACTAATCGGTATCGGTAGTTCATGGGCGACGCCCATTTTGTCGATGAGGCGCATGTGCTGGATGAGGAGGTCCTTGCCGGCCGCGAAGTCGCCGGCCTCGATCGCCCTGGCAATGCGCTCGTGGTAGCTCCACACCTCCTGGAGATAGGCGTAGTCGGCGTAAGTGTTCAGCTCGACGGCCTCGTAGGCATCCCAGTAGGCGGCGAGCAGGCCGAACACAAATGGATTTGCCAGCCGGCTGAAGATGGTCAGGTGAAACTGACGGTGCTCCGGGTAGGGAATCTGGATGCGATCGAAGGTGAGCTTGGCCTGGGCGCGATTCACCAGCTCGTTCAACCGGGCGATATCTTCGGGGGTCAGCAGTGCAACCGCCTCATCCCAGAATGCGGTTTCCAGGTGGATGCGCAGCGCCGCAAAGGAGCGAAACGCGTTCCGGTCCAACGCTAACGCCACCAGCAGGCTGAGCCGCACTGCAGGCAGGAAATCGTACGGCAAGCAGCGAATCCCTCTGCGCGGGCTGGCCTCCACCAGGCCGAGCATCCGCGCAACCTCTAACTGCTCGCGCAGTTTGCTCACGCTGATGCCCACCTCGGCGCTGATTTCGTCCAGAGACGGCAACCGCGTGCCGGGCTGGCAATCGTGCGCCAGCAGATAGCGCAGGAATTCCGCATCGATTTGAGATGTGATCATCGCTGGAACACGCTGTTGCTGAGATTATTCCGATTCATCAGATCAATCAGATTGATACTAGAATACCACATCAGCGCAGACAAGTCAAATGAGCCGGGCATCGTGTGCCGGGCATCGTGTGGGCCGGGTGTCGTGTTGCGCCTGGCGATCAGCCTGCCCGGCTTCGCACACTGGATGGCGGATCACGGTGAACGCTCGAAACCAGCGTATACTGTTTGTGTAAGCTGCACCGAGATCGATGGAAAGAGGACGCCAATGACAAAGACCAGCACGATGCCGGCCAGCGTGCCCACCGTTGGGAGCATGGCTCCCGACTTCACGCTGCAAGCCGACGACGGTTCGATCGTAACGCTGAGCGCCTTGCGCGGCCAACGCGTGGTGCTCTACTTCTATCCGAAGGACGACACCCCGGGCTGCACGACACAGGCGTGCGGCTTCCGGGACAATTACGTGGAGATCCAGGAAAAGAATGCTGTCGTGTTCGGCATCAGCCCGGACGGCGTCAGCAGCCATGTCAAATTCCGCACCAAGTTCAATCTGCCGTTCCGCCTGTTGGCTGATGAGGACCACAAGGTGGCCGAGCTGTATGGTGTATGGGGCGAGAAGAGCATGTACGGCAAGACCTACTTCGGCATCATCCGCTCTCACTTCGTGATCGATGCCGAAGGCAGGGTTGCCGATGTCCAGTACAGCGTCAGTCCAGACAACAGCGTTGCGAATGCCTTGGCTTCGCTACGCCTGAACTGAGACGCCGCTCGATCTCTCTTGCCGTTAACCCAGCCGCCAGCCTGAAGTCATCATGCTTCGGGGTGGCGGTTGTCTTGCGCATTCCTCGCGCCCTGGCAGTCCACATTTCCTCGCTTTTCGCCTGACCGTGTATAATCGGCTGCAGAGACCGCCGCATGTGCACACTTAAGCGTCACTGGGCAGCAGTGATCATCCTGGCCTCGTTCGTCGGGCTTGGTTTCATCTACAGCCTGGTTGTTCCCATCTTTGAGTCTCCCGATGAGCTCTATCACTATCCGTTTGTGGCTCATCTGGCGCAGGGCGGTGCGCTTCCGGTGCAGCGGGCCGATCAATGGATGATGTGGTTGCAGGAAGGCAGCCAGCCTCCCCTCTATTACGTACTGGCAGGGGCGCTCACGAGCTGGCTGAAGGTGGATGACCTGCCAAGCATCTATCGCCTCAACCCGCATGCGCGCGTCGGTATTCCCCTGGCGCACGACAACAAGAATATCGTCGTCCATACGGAGCGCGAAGCGTGGCCGTGGACAGGCGCTGTCCTCGGCATTCACCTGGCGCGGCTGTTCTCGCTGCTGCTGGCGACGGGTACGCTCATCTGCACCTACCGGATCGCATGGGACGTGTTTCCTGGGACCCCGGTCTACGCCCTGGCTGCCTTGGGAATCAATGCGTTTATCCCGATGTTCATCCTGATCAGCGCCTCGGTCAACAATGATAACCTGGTGATCCTGCTCTCATCGCTGACGCTCCTGATGCTGGTTCGCGTGATCCAGCGCGGCGCTTCTCGGCGGTTCCTGTTTCTGATCGGCTGCGTGATCGGTCTGGCGTGTCTGTCCAAGCTGAGCGCCCTCGGCCTGGCGCCCCTGGCGGGCATGGCATTGCTGTTGCGCACCTTTCTCGCGCCGCCACGCTACTTCACATCGCCGGGGCAGAGGGCCGGTGCAATGGAAGCGCGCAGGGGTCCGCTGCGCAGCCGATTGCTGGCGTGGGTGGTCGACTGTGTTGTGTTCTGTGTCCCCGTGGTGTTGATTGCCGGCTGGTGGTATGTGCGCAACTGGCAGCTCTATGGCGATCCGACGGGAATCAACGCCATGCTCGACATCGTAGGGCGACGCCCGGTCGAACCGCATCTGGCGGAGCTCGCCGGCGAGTTCGAAGGGCTGCGCATCAACTTCTGGGGGCTGTTTGGCGTGGTGAACGTCCTGCTGCGCCCAACCTGGGTCTATCGTGTGTTGGATTTCCTGACTGTGGGGATGGGGGTTGGCCTGATCGCCTGGTTGATCCAGCAGCGCCGCGCGCGCCGGCCGATCCCCTGGCCTGAGCTGCTGCTGCTGGGCGCCTGGTCGACGTTCGAATTCCTGGCCTTGATCCGTTGGACGTCAATGACCTACGCCTCGCAAGGACGCCTCCTCTTTCCGGCGATTTCTGCGATCTGCCTTTTCCTCGCCCTTGGACTAGTCGGATGGTGGCCGCCCCGGTGGCAGCGTACAGTTGCCGGCGCATTGGTCGCCGGGTTTTTCGCGCTCGCAGTTACGGCGCCTTTCACGTCGATCAAGCCGGCATATGCCCGGCCCGCTTTGATCGCGGAGGCGGACATCCCGTCAACGGCGCGGGCCATCCAGGTGACTTACGGCAGCGTAGCACGCCTGTTGGCGTACGAAGTGGGTGAGCGCGTTGTGCGACCGGGCGACTACTTGCCCGTGACGCTCTACTGGCAGGCGTTGGAGCCAACCGCCGAAGATCTCAGCATCTTTCTGCAGCTGATTGCAGGCAAGGATGTTGTGTTGGGGCAGGTCGACAGCTATCCGGGCGGCGGCGCTTACCCGACCTCCCTGTGGTCGCCGGGTCAGGTGATTCGCGACGAATATCAGGTGCCGGTCCGTGTTGCGCCCGCCGAGCCAGTGGCTGCCCAGCTTCAGGCCGGGCTCTATGACTACGAGACGGGACTGCGCCTGCCCGCCGTCGACCCGCAAGGCCGGATCGTGAATCCAGTCGTGCTGACCCGGGTCAAGATCGCGGTCCCGACGCAGCCGGCCAAACCAGCGCATATCGTCGATGCCAACCTGGACAACGCAGTGCGGCTCGTCGGGTATGATCTGCCCGCAGACCGGGCGCCCGCTGGCTCAGAGGCGCCGCTGACTCTCCACTGGCAGGTTTCGCGGCCGTTGGGCCGCGACTACACTGTCTTCGTGCACCTGCTGGATGATGACGACGTGCTGAGGGGACAAGGGGATGGGCCGCCGCTGGCGAACGCCTACCCGACCTCCTTTTGGTCCGCCGGGGAAACGCTGGCTGATCCGCACCGCTTGCGGGTGTTTCCCGACACCCAGCCGGGGCGCTACCGGCTGTTCGTCGGGTTCTATGATCCGGCCACTGGCCAACGGCTGCCCGTCCTGGATGGTGAAGGCAACGTCCAGGGCGATCGGGTGTTGCTCTCGGCCTTCGAGGTCCCGGCGCCGCAGTAGCGGTCTTCCCCGCAGCTTAGGGGCCCGGCAGAATCACGGTGGTTGCGTCGCTGCCCTGCAGGGCGCCCGAAAGGCCGGTGATCGGCAGCTTCTCCAGGGTTTCGGCGTCATACATCTGGAGCGCCAGGCGGGTCACGTTGCTGTGCTGCGCCGGCGGGATCTCCGTGTACTCCACAATGGTCGATCCGGCGGGCCAGGCCGCCGTTGGCAGTGCGCTATTGTAAGGCTCTCGCTCCGTAATCGCGAGTGTTTCACCGTTCTCCGCAATCAGCCGCAGGATGTACTTGTAGCGACGACTGATCTGGCTCGCCGGTTGCCAATACAAAGTCACGGGGATCGCACTGCCGGGTGTCAGCGGCTGCTCGAGATCGTACCCGATCAGGCGCACCTGTCCGCCGAAAACGACATCCAGGCGTTGCTGGATCGCCGGGGGGGGCTGCGCTCGCACCGGCGATTGGGACAGCAGCAAGTCCACGTCGAGCGCGGCTCGTGTGCTTTCGAAGGCCTGGTGTTCCGCCCGAAACAGATGCTCCAGCAGCCACCGGTCGTCGGGCCCCGGCCTGTCTGAACGGACGAACCAGATGCGGCGGTAGTTCTGAGGCAGCTGCGCCAACTCTGCAGCGCTCTCTTCCCACGACGCGAGAAGCATAGGTAGGCCGCGCCAAAGCAGTTGCCGGTTCGCGTGCTCACTGTGCTCCAATGCGGTGACAGGAAGATAGTAGCGATAGAGGCGCTGCCAGGAGATCGGCTTTGTCAGCAGCAGGTCGCCCGGCAGGAGCCGCTCCTGTAAATAACGGCCCATGCCGTCCAGGTCGCCGCCGCCGTGGCGGGGATTGAGGTGATAGTCTGCCGTGCCGTAGGCGGCGCCGGCCACGAGCACAACTGCAGCCAGGCCCCCGGCCCATCGTCTTGTCTGCCACAACCAGGCCACGCCGCCGCCGACAAGCATCAGGAAGAAGCCGCTGATCATGCTCATGTGCCGTGCGGTCATGTAGGCGGGCCGGAATACGCTGATGGCGAGCAAGAGCAAGGGTGGCGTGAGCACGAGCGCCGGCAACAGCCAACTGCGCCACGGCCGAGAAACGCGGCCGTGGCGCAGCCCGTAGGCCGCACCCAGCATCGCCAAGGCGCCACAGAACAGATCGAACCCCCAAACCTGCCCGATATCCACGTTGGGGCCCATACTGAAGGCGTTCAGCAGATCGGTCGCCAGCACGCGCGGCGAGATCTGCGTCCAGTTCACGCCCATGGCCGGATCGCGCAACCAGAGCGACACCACGAGAGCGCCGGGAATGAGCGCGAGAGCCAGCAGGATCGTCGCCGCGGCTGCAGCCCGGCGCGTGCTGCTGCGCCGAAGGGCCTGGATGGCCACCGCGGCATGCACCGGCAAGATCAGCACGGCAAAGTAGTGCGTGGTCAGCAGCAGAGCCAACAGGGAGACATATCCCGCCAGCGCAAGCCGTTTTTCCGACCGGAGAACCGCGTCAGCCCAGCGCAGGAGCAGGTGGGTGCTCAGCAGCGCCAGCAGTGCAACCTGCGCGTACATCCTTACTTCATGGCCGAACCAGAGATAGAAGGGATTGAGAGCAACAAGCAGACTGACCCACAGCGGCGCGGAATCAGGCAAGGCTCGAACGCGAGCCAGACGCCTGGTCAGCCCCCATGCTGCTGGCGCCAGCAGCGTGGCCGCCATCACTGCCGGAAAGCGGAGGGCAAACTCGCTGATTCCTGCGGCGCGCAGCATCAGCCCGAGGAAGACGAAATAGGCGAACGGATGCTGATCGGTGGTGGCGACGGTGCGGATGCCGTCCCCCAGGGGCAGTGCGCCCGCGATCAGCGCCGGCCAGGACGATTCTGCGCGCTGCAGGCTGAAGGACTCATCGAGCCACAGGTTCTGGGCGTCCAGGCCCCAGACGAGTCGTACAAACGCCAGCAGCGTCAACAGCAGCAGGAGCCATCGTGCGCCACGAGGGCGTTTGGCCGGCGAGCGGTTCGTTGTGGCTCCATCTGCCATGGCGGAGTTCATGTTTCAGAGCTTGCGAGAGCGCAAGATAACGAGGCCCGCGATCACCAGCACGACCGTGATCAGCGAAACCGCTGCGCCGACCGACACAGTGGCCGGTTGGAAGGCGAAGCTCACCTCGTGGCGGCCGGGAGGCAGCGCGATGGATCGCAGGAGCGAGTTGGCGATCATGATGGAGGCCGGTGCGCCATCCACCGCCGCCTTCCAGCCGGGATAAACCAGCTCGCTCAGCACCAGGATGCAGGGCTGCTGCGTCGTTACAGCCAGCTCCAGCCGTTCCGGCGAACGCGAGCGCCATGTGACTTCACCGCCGCAGTCGTCCACCGCGCCAAAGCCCGGCGGCGTGGCCGGCAGCACGACCTGCCGGGCCACATCGAATCCGGGCGCCGCCAGCTGTTCGAGCGCTCGCTCGCGGTCCGGCTCGGCTACAATTTGACCCGCCAGCCATGCGCGCGGTCCGGTCTCCTTCAGCCGATACAGATAGGCCGGCTTATCGTCGCGACCTGGCGCCTCGGCCAGGCGCTCGGCCGGCGCATCCAGCTCCTGAAGCCACGAAAAGACATAGCGCACATTCAACAGGCGCCAGGCGCGCGGCAGCGGCACGCGCCTCAGCCATTCGTCGTAGTCCTTCAGCCTGAGCGGGCTGGCGCCCTGGATATCCTCCAGGTCGTACAGCAGGCCGTAGTTCCTGGGCATCACATTATCGTTGGCCGTGCGGAATAGCTCGCGGTCGGCCAGGGGTTGCGCTGCCAACGCGCGCTGCGGCTGGAGGTTCACCTGATCGAGGGGGGCGGCGTGGCGCCCGGCGGTCAGGGTGAACAGATCGAGCACGAGGAACGCCAACAGCAGCACCGGCCGCCGGGCCAGCAGTGCGACGAAGGCCAACCCCAGGGACAGCGCCAACAGCAGCGCCGCGCTCGTAAAGCCCCAGAGCGCGTCCCGGCCGGCCTGGTAGCCGACAAAGAAGGCCAGCGCCAGGATCAAGGCAGCCAACGTCCCGGCGCCGTAGACCGCGGCCAGCTTGCCGTCAGGGCCCGCCGCGAAAGCCGTGCGGCGGTCGCCGGCCTGGGGCGGCCCGGACGCCGACCCTTCACGGGCCGCCGACCAGGAGCGATCCAGCCACGCGATGCCGTAGCCGGACAACACGGCCACCGCGAACACCATCCAGACCACGACGCGCTCCTGGCCGCGGAACAGGCCCCAGCCGGGCGCCAGGAGATAGAGCGCCTGGTAGAGCGCCATGAACTTGCCGAAGGCCAGAAGGAGTCCGGCCAGCAGCGCCCAGCCGAAGAAGCCGATCGTGCGCCGCGCGTCGTGCGGCTGGCTCGGATCCCGGCGCGCGACAACCAACGCAAAACCGGCCAGCCCGAGCGGGATCAGCCCCATGTAGAGCGCCGGGAACTGTCCGCCCACCGCGGGCAGGATGATCTGCATGAGGTCGTAGGGCAGGAACCCGCTGCCTGCTTCGCTGAAACCCAGGCCGGTTCGGGTGGACAGGCGCACGAATTCGAGTGACGGCAGCAGTTGCACCGCGGCCACGCCGGCAGCCGCACCGGCGAACAGCGCCAGCAGGCCGGCGACCCGCATCCAGCACTGCCATCTGCGCTGCGTCCTCTCACCGCTCTGCGGCCAGAAACGGAAGAGCCCGTAGGCCAGGGAAGCGTACATCACCAGCAACGCAGACTGCGGATGGCCGGCAAGGGCGGCCACGCCCAGCAAGAGCCCTGCAGCCAGCGTCCAGCGGACGGCGCCCCGCGCCCGATTGCTCTGCCAACGCTCGCCCGCACCATCGAGAGCCAGTAGGATCAGCGGCAGCCAGACCTGAGTCTCCAGGATGGCCAGCTGCAGCGGCGGATAGCTGGTCAGATACCCGCTGAAGGTGAAGGCCACCGCTGCGGTCAGTCCGCCGAACCGGCTGTGCGTCAGGCGGCGGGTGAACAGGTAGGTGAACAGGGCTGCCAGCATGAAATGGCCGATCGCTTCCAGCTCCAGCACATGATAGGAGAAGGGCCGGATCGCCGTCAACGCAAGGGTCAGCAGGCTAGGCGGGTAGAACACGGCCGACTGGATGTCGGCGACGAACGGATGGCCGGAGAAAGTGTAGGGATTCCACAGCGGGAGCTGCCCGGCGTGCAGCCGCCCGGCCTCGTAACGGCCGAAGGCATAGAACTGGTCCAAGAAATCGCCGGGCACGAACGCCAGCCGGTCGACGGCCACCGGCGTCAGGAGGCGCCAGAAGTAGAGCAGGCACAGGGCGATCAGGATGAGTGCGTCGATGAGGTGGGTGGTGTAGCGCCTCATGCTGTCACCCCTCCGAGTGTTCCAACGCTCGAAGCGTCTGCGCGTTGGGAGCCGCGGCGCTCATGAGCGTGCACCGGCATAGAGCGCCTCCAGCCGTGCCACATGCTCGTCGAGCGAAAGAGGCGGCCGGATGCCGCCGCGCAGTCTCATGCGCAGATCGGGATCGCACATGCGGCGCAGTGCATCTTCCCAGGCATCCACATCGCCGGGCGCCGCGCTCAACCCATCGACCCCATCTCGCACCACCTCGGCCAGCGCGCCGAGCGTGGAGGCAACCACCGGACGGCCCGCAGCAAACGCTTCATGGACGATCAGCGAGAAGGCCTCGTACCACAGTGATGGAACGGCGATCGCGTCGACCTGGCCCAGCATCTCCCATACGCGAGCATGGCTCAGCGCACCGTGAAAGCGGACGCCCGGCCCTGCGGCTGCGCGCAGGCTCGAGACATAGCCTGGATCGACACCTTCGTCACCCGCAATCCACAGCTCGGCGCCGACCGGGAGGCGGTTGAACGCTTCGATCAACACGTGGACGCCCTTCTGCCACGTCAGGCCGCCGATATACGCAACCCGAACTGCATTCCCGCGATCAGCGGGATCGGGTGGCCCGGACACGGATGCAGGCCGCTCGATCCCGTGCGGCAAGACATCCACGGGCGCATGGCACACCCCGTGCGCCGCATGCCAGCTCTTGACGAATTCGGTCGGCGCGATGATGAGCGCTGCACGGCTCAGGCCGCGGCGCAAGCGTCGCGCGCGCAGGGCGAGGAGGGGCGACAGCACCGGCGCGGCCGGTCGCAGCGCATCGACGCCGCCGCGCGCGAGCGCGCAGCGCGAGCAGTTCAACCAGTCGCGTCGCGGCCCCTCGCAGAGGCTCTGATCGTAGTTCGTGATCAACTGCGCGTTGGCGCAGCTCCACCAGTAGTCGTGGAGCGTGATCACCGTCGGGATGCGCTGCCGGTGGAGCGTATCCAGCAGTGCCGCCGGCAGCCCCATCAGATGCTGAACGTGCACCAGGTCAGGGCGGGCTTCGGCCAGGACGCGCTCAAACGCTCGTGCGATCGGTGCGTCACCGAAAGTGGCCAGGAATCGACGCGTGGGGCTCAGAACACCGGTTGCCGCCGCCCATACCTGCACGCCTGCATCGTCCCGGCGCTCCAGGCCTGCAACCGCCGCGCTGCGCCGGTGAAAGACGTCCACCCGGTGGCCGCGTCGCACCAGGGTCGCGGCAATGCTCTGGGTGTACCGCTCGACGCCGCCGACCGTGTCCGGCCCGTACTGGTGAACGAGATTCAGGATGCGCACGATTCGCAGCCTTCGGCCAGTCCGAGGTAGAGACCGCGCGCCAGGGCGTACTTGCGATCCCACGTGTGGCTCTCGTAGACCTTGCGCTCGCCATGGCATCCCATCACCAGACGCCGATGGGGATCTGCCAGCAGCTCGGACAACGCCTGGGCGAGCGCCGGCACGTCGCCGAACGCCACGAGGAGCCCGTCCTGCCCGTGCTCGACCAGATCGGACACGCCCCAGGCGCGCGCCGCGACCACCGGCTTGCGGTTGAGCCAAGCTTCCAGGTAGGCGATGCCGAACGAGTCGGTGCGCGAGGGCATGGCGAACAGAGCCGCGGCGGCGAGCAGGTCGCGCTTCGTCGCATCATCCACCGGACCCAGGACGCGCAGCCGGCTGCGGTCCGCCTCGGGCAACCGGGCCAGATATCGCCGGAACGGTTCGGTGACCGTGCCGGCCAGCGCCAGATCGACCGACTGCTCTCCGTCCCGCCAGAGGCGGCGCACCGCCTCCACCAAGTGCACAGTGCCCTTGTCGTAGGTCATGGCCGACAGTGACACGATCAGATGTCCCGCGATCCCGTGCCGGCCGCGAAAGCGCGCGCCGTCGCCGCCCAGCGCATCGGCCGGCGTGACGCCCGGACCGCAGATCGGAAGACGCGCAACGGGGATGCCCGCGGCCGCATAGTAAGCCTGCTCGGCGGCCGTCTGCATGGCGGCCGCGCTGCTCTCGCGCACGATGGCGACCTGGTGGCGCATGGTATAAAAGCGGCTCAGCGCATCGGCGCCTGGGCGCGAGCCGGCGCCCAGGTGCGTGAGGGGGTAAGCCACGAACGGGATCCCGCGCCGCTGCGCGAAGCGCAGGCCCGCGGCCAGCAGCGGCTCATAGCAGATCGTCATGCCCGCCACGAGGTCGAACGGCTCGGTCGAGGCGTCGAACCAGCGCCAGAGGTCGGGAACGCGGGGCGTGAGCCGCGCCAGCCGCTGGCTGGCCGGCAGCGGCGCCACGCGCGACTGCGACAGCAGCCACAACAGACGGCGCACGCCCGCGTAGCTCACGCCGGCCAGGGGCAGATGGCGCACCGGAAAGCGCAGGATGCGGACGCCGCCATGGTCTTCAGCTGGCTGCGCCACGCGGCGCCGGTTTGGATCCCAGAACAACTCGAAGTCCAGGGCGTCCGTCGTGGCCACCGTGACGGCGTGACCTTCCGCGGCCAGCCGCTCGGAAATCACGCCGAGGTGGTGCTCCGCGCCGCCGACCGCGGGCCAGTAGCGTTGGATGATATGCAGGATGCGCATGAGCAGACCGATGCCAGGCGTGGATCAAGCCCGGCACCGAGTATAGCACGAGGAGGGGCGTTCGGCAATTGTTGGAGGGACGTATGGAGACAGGCTTATCGTGCGTTCTCTATCCGATGGCGACGCAAGGACCCCACCTGTGGACCGCGATCTGGCACGGACCTCGACTTGCGCCGGGCCAGGCTGAGGCTTGCAGGAGCGTCGCACCGCCTGGGGGATAGCGCAAAAGTGTCGAGAGACGGTAAGGGCGGCGCCTGCCCGCATGTGACAGCCGGCTGCGTATGACGCTGTCCATGCTATGGCTTTCTGGCCATAGGCAGGTAGGTTCTGCGGGTCATGGGCGACGAGGCGACCGGCGCGGCCCCGGTCCCCGTGCGCGCGGCGTTACGCCGGAACATGGGCCACTCGGCCCTCGTGTTGGTCGATTGGGGCAAGTCCCATGCCGCGACCCGGCTGTTGGCTGCCACCAGCTCCAGCTTGCCGTCGCCGTCGATATCGCCCACCGCCGGGTTGTTGATCAGCGAGCCGGACGTCATGAAGAGCGGCTGGCCGCTCCAGTAGCTGGTCGCCGTGATCTGCCGGCCATCGCCCCCTACCACAGCCACCGCCCAGGCCTCGTTGAGGAAGATCTCCATCTTGCCGTCGCCGTCGTAGTCCGCCAGCGCGAAGCTGGCTGGTGCGTCGAAGCTGGCCAGCGTCACACCGTCGTACGTCGGCGCCATGGGGAAGCCGGGCAGCAGTTGCCCGTCGGCGCGCCAGACATACAGCTTGCGCTCCGGGTTGTAGGTGCCGATGACGATCTCCGGCTTGCCGTCGCCGTCGACGTCGCCGATAGCCGGCGAGGCGGGCGTCGGCCCGCCCACTGCCTTGCCGCCCTCCCAGCCAGCCAGATCGCGGCCCAGGTGATCCCAGGCGTAGACACGAAAGCCGTGCGTCGGGTGATCGGGGCTGTGGTCGTAGTAGAACGGCCCGGTGCCCACCACGATGTCCAGCCAGCCGTCGCCGTCCAGATCGACCACCGCCGGCGAAGAAGTGATGGCTTCCAACACGTACTTGGGGAAGCCGGGCAGCAGGCGGCCGAAGCGGTCGAGTACATAGAGGGAGCCGCCGCAGTAGTCGGGGCGCCAGCCGTCGGGCAGCCGGTAGGGACAGCTCCAGCCCGGCGGCCGGTTGCCCTCATCGGTGCCCAGGATGATCTCCAGGTAGCCGTCGCGGTTGAGATCGGCCAACGCCGGGGAAGACCAGATGGTGTCGGCCAGGCGGTTCTGCAACTCCGGTTCGGTGGGAAAGCGAGCGGCATGGGCGCTGTCGGGTGGAAAGCCCGGCAGCAGGCTGCCATCGGCGCGCCAGGCATACACGCGCATATCGAAGCCGCCGACTACGATCTCCTTCTGGCCATCGTTGTCGAGGTCGCCGAGCGCCGGGGTGCTGAAGATGGTGTCGGGGCAGCCGGCCGGTGCGATCCAGTCGTCCGCCTGTTGGGGCCAGCCGGGGCGCACGGCGCCGGTGTGTTGGAGCACGATCACGCCGCCGCGCGTGCAGACTGCGGGATAGATCGAGCCGGTCCCCACCACCACCTCGGGCCAGCCGTCGCCGTCGAGGTCGTCGACGGCAGGCGAGGAGCCGATCTCCTCGGTCCCCGGCGCCATGCCGAAGAAGGGCGCCACGTCCACATCCCACAGCAGCGCGCCGTTGCCGCGCAGGGCGACCACGTGGCCGTTGTTCGTGACCGCCACGATCTCCGGCCGGCCGTCTCGGTCCAGGTCGGCCAACACCGGGGAGCCGTAGTGGCAGTTCGTGTCCGTCGCAGACCAGGGACAGCCCTTGGCCGGCAGGTGATAGGTCCATTTGAATGGTATCTCGCCGTCCGGGGCAGACGCAGAACTCAAACTCAGCGGCGTCTGTGAACTGGCTGGGCCTGGAGCCAAGACCGCAATAATGATTGCAAGCATCAGGACTCGGTGGTTCAAGGCTGTCTCCTCGGAGCGATACCCGGCATGATCTTGATCGTACAAATATGTTTCGAGTGTAGCGCAACATTGGCGCAGGGATGTAATTCAGAACCCTAACCGGGGTCGCACCTTGCCCTGGAATCTGCGGTTGTCGTACTGGGCAGTCTTGCCTTCTGGGAGATTGCTGCAGGGGAGTCAAACCATGACCCAAGCCATGGCGGACCTTATCGAGGAATTCGCCGGTCAGGCGGAGGCGCTGGCCGGGCTGCAGGTGCGGAGCCAAACAACGAACCGCCGCGATGAGATCATCGCGAGGACGGGGGATGATATGCGGGATGTGTATCAGCAGTTCGGTGTCAGGCCCAAGCCATGGGCCTGACACCGAGTGTAACATGGAGAGAGGCGATCGGCAATTGCCGGATTCAGGCGCTCAGTACGGCTTAATGCTGTAGCGGCTGCAGAGGTTGACGAACTCCTGCGATCGGGTGAAGCCGTTCACCACGCTCTCGCGGCTGGCGCCGCTGTTCAGTGCGTTGAGCCAGACGTTATAGCCGCTGGCATCGGGCTCCCGGTCGAAGAACGCGCGGTACATGATGGTGAGGAACTGCCCGTTGGTCGTCTGGCGGCCGATGAACTCCGGGCTGAGGATGAAACCGCGCGCCACATCCGCTCCCGTCTTAAAGCCGCTCACGAGGTCGTCCACCCAGGCCTTGAGGCCGGCAGCGTCAGGGTCGCGGTTGAGGCACTGCTGGTAGAAGCGCGTCACGAACGCCTCGACCAGCGCACGTTCGCCCAGGTAGGGGGTGATGCCGTAGAGGGCGCACAGGTTGGCGAACTCCTGCGAGTGCGTGAACCCGTTGAGCACCGTCTGCCGGCTGGTCCCGCTGTTGAGCGCGTTGAGCCAGATGTTGTAGCCGGCGGCGTCGGGCTCGCGGTCGAAGAACGCGCGGTACATGATGGTGAGGAACTGCGCATGGGTGGTCTGGCGGTTGATGAACTCGGGACTGAAGATGAACGCCTGGGCCAGGTCGGCGCCGGTCATCGAGCCGCTCATCAGGGCGTCGGTCCAGATGTCCCAGCCGGCCTGATCCGGCTCCCGGTTGAGACACTGCTGGTAGAAGCGCCGCACGAACGCCCGCACGTTGGCGTCGTCGACCGGTATCGGCGTCACCTGCCCCACCGCTCCCGTGCGCGCGGCATTGCGCCGGAACATGGGCCACTCGGCCCTCGTGTTAGTCGACTGGGGCAGATCCCAGGCGGTAAGCCGGCTGTTGGCCGCCACCAACTCCAGCTTGCCGTCGCCGTCGATATCCCCCACCGCCGGGTTGCTGATCAGCGAGCCGGTGGTCATGAAGATCGGCTGGCTGCTGGGGTAGCTCGTGGCGGTGATCTGGCGACCATCGCCGCCGACCACGGCCACTGTCCAGCCCTCACTGAGGAAGATATCCGACTTGCCGTCGCCGTTGTAGTCTGCCAACACGAAGCTGGCCGGGGTGTCGAAGCTCGCCAGCTTTTCGCCGTGCTCCGTCACGGGCGTCATCGGGAAGCCGGGCAGCAGTTGACCGGTCGCGCGCCAGACATACAGCTTACGCTCCGGATTGTAGGTGGCGATGACGATCTCCGGCTTGCCGTCGCCGTCGACGTCGCCGATAGCCGGCGAGGCGGGCGTCGGCCCGCCCACTGCCTTGCCGCCCTCCCAGCCAGCCAGATCGCGGCCCAGGTGATCCCAGGCGTAGACACGAAAGCCGTGCGTCGGGTGATCGGGGCTGTGGTCGTAGTAGAACGGCCCGGTGCCCACCACGATGTCCAGCCAGCCGTCGCCGTCCAGATCGACCACCGCCGGCGAAGAAGTGATGGCTTCCAACACGTACTTGGGGAAGCCGGGCAGCAGGCGGCCGAAGCGGTCGAGTACATAGAGGGAGCCGCCGCAGTAGTCGGGGCGCCAGCCGTCGGGCAGCCGGTAGGGACAGCTCCAGCCCGGCGGCCGGTTGCCCTCATCGGTGCCCAGGATGATCTCCAGGTAGCCGTCGCGGTTGAGATCGGCCAACGCCGGGGAAGACCAGATGGTGTCGGCCAGGCGGTTCTGCAACTCCGGTTCGGTGGGAAAGCGAGCGGCATGGGCGCTGTCGGGTGGAAAGCCCGGCAGCAGGCTGCCATCGGCGCGCCAGGCATACACGCGCATATCGAAGCCGCCGACTACGATCTCCTTCTGGCCATCGTTGTCGAGGTCGCCGAGCGCCGGGGTGCTGAAGATGGTGTCGGGGCAGCCGGCCGGTGCGATCCAGTCGTCCGCCTGTTGGGGCCAGCCGGGGCGCACGGCGCCGGTGTGTTGGAGCACGATCACGCCGCCGCGCGTGCAGACTGCGGGATAGATCGAGCCGGTCCCCACCACCACCTCGGGCCAGCCGTCGCCGTCGAGGTCGTCGACGGCAGGCGAGGAGCCGATCTCCTCGGTCCCCGGCGCCATGCCGAAGAAGGGCGCCACGTCCACATCCCACAGCAGCGCGCCGTTGCCGCGCAGGGCGACCACGTGGCCGTTGTTCGTGACCGCCACGATCTCCGGCCGGCCGTCTCGGTCCAGGTCGGCCAACACCGGGGAGCCGTAGTGGCAGTTCGTGTCCGTCGCAGACCAGGGACAGCCCTTGGCCGGCAGGTGATAGGTCCATTTGAATGGGATCTCACCGTCCGGGACAGAAGCAAAGCTGCGCGCGGTAGATGGCGATAGGGCCAGAGCCGGGGCCAGAATCGCGAGCATGGCTACCAGAACCAAAAAACGGTGGTTCAAGGCTGCCTCCTCAGGGAAAGCTTGTGCATTGAGGCCGTCATCTGCAGTCATGCACCAATAGGTACAAACGCCTTGAGCTCAGGAATGTTACTGAATACGTGACACCGAATCGACGAACGCACACGCCGGCCTGTTCGCTTTACGCATGGCGGCGCGCTCCTCCGCACTTGGTCATCACCGAGCCCGGGGGGAGACCTGCCGGAGTGCGCCTCAAAGGCGATGCTTTCCGCACAAGCCTTCCACTGGACCCCCCTCGATATTTCAGACTGCTCCTCGCGCTGGGATGAGAGATGCGCGATGCGCGCAACTGGCACAACCGACAGGATCGGCCGGGGACAGGCCGGGCGCCGCGGGAGACAGCCATTAAGAATATATTACAACCCGCATAACAGATCAACGGCGCTGACTTCGAGGTGTCTTGGAGATGACTTAGGAAAGTCTTATCAAGAAGAGATGCGACCGGTTATGGCCCAAGACAGGTGACGCCATGGGCCGGGTTGGTTCTGACGAGGCGCAGGCATCAGGCCGAAGGCGGCGATGTCCGTCTTCGGGCAGCGCCATCTGAGGGCCTGCTTCTCTCGGGTCACTGGATATGGATGCGACGAACCATCACGCCAAGCTGACGGTCATCCGCGCTCACCCCCACGTCTCGGGGCGAGCGGATCGGTTCGGCGCGGATTTCGCACGTAACGAACCGATCGGCGTCGGGCAGGGGCAAGGTCACCGTCAGGCTATGCCATCCATCGTCCGTCAGTTGGTATGATTGTTTCTGATCTCCAGCAGTCAGGGTTACGGTGAGATGTCCCAACGTCCTGCCCATGCCGTTGGCTTCAACGACGATCTGTCTCCCGTCAGCCTTCGGCGGGGCCAGTCTGACCTGGGCGGCTGCTGTTGTCCACCGGACATGACCGTTTGGCGTTGCATCGACTTCCCACCATCCCCAACCCAAGTGGCCGATATCGTTCATTCCCATCTGGATGTCGCTGGCCACCACATGTTCGATCCCTTGCGTGGCGATGTACAGCCACGGCGGATAGTAGTAGCGTCGAACCGCTTGCCGTTGCGCCAGCAGGAAGATGTTGTCGCGCCGGTGCCGCCAGAGACGCTTCAATAGGCGTTGCCCCCAGCTGGTGTGTGGTTCATAGTCGGCGATCTCGGCTCGGACGATCGTAAAGCCACATCCGCGCACAAGGTCGATCAGCTCGCCCGCACCATACTCGCGCTGATGACGACCATAGACCCCGTGGCCGGAGTAGGGATGGAAAAGGTTCTGGCGCCCTCCGACCATATACAGGAGATGCTGCAGCCGAAAGACGTTTGGCGTGGTGACCAGCAGGTAGCCGCCGGGTTTGAGCACCCGATGCAATTCCGCCAGGGCATACGTCGGATCGCGCGTCAGATGCTCGATGACCTCGCAAAACAGCACAACATCGAAGGTCTCATCCGGATACGGCAGGGGATCGCGCTCGACGTTGACGCTGGCATAGTTGCACTCATAGGAGTCATGGTCGCGCAAGCTCCGGATGATCTGCCGGCCAAGCGCCGGATGGTTGTCGCCGTAATAGTTCGTCAGGTACATGTCATAGCCGCGCAGACGATGCAGCAGCACGGTCATGTAGTAGGGACTGGCGCCGATCTCCAGCAGGCGTTGTTGGGGGTGTGCGGCCGGCGGGACCATGTCGACCGTAATGATGATGCGACGCAACGCATGGTGGATGTAGTTGCGCCCTTCCATCGGCGCATCGGCGAAGGAGTTGAGGCTCAGCAGGTATTCGCGGATTCCGGCCTCGTCCTGCAGGTCCAGTGCGATCGGCGCGGAATCGCCGCCGGAAGGGGTCCGGCGCAAGCGTCCCAAGAGCTCCGGACTGTCCGCACTCATTCGCTCATCGGATGTTTTCGGTGGAGGGTTCATCGCTATCATCCGGTCGATCCCAGGAGAGGCGAGCTATCCGGCGCGGGTGGCGCCGTCCAGGGCTGGGGCGCCCAACCAGCGATCCAGTTCAGCCAATCCACCAGCCTCTTCTCGACGTTCACCCAGTCGTACTCCTGCCGGACATAATCCAGCCCTTGGGCGCCGAGCTGCTGGCGGAGGGCCGGACGGTTCAGAAGCAGATTCAGCGCTGCGGCGAACTCATCGTAGTCACGGTAGTAGAGCCCGCCGTTGCTGCGCCTGCAATGGCCCACCAGCACGTCGCACTGGCCGTTCACCAACACGGGCACACCAAGCCCCAGCGATTCGAGCACCACCAACGAGAGGCTTTCATAGGCTGAAGGCAGCACCAACGCACGGGCGCGCTTCATCCAACCGTAGTGCTCTTCGCGCATGAACCCCAACGGTACAATGTCCGGATGATCCGGTATCGGCATCGTCGGCTTGCCGATCAGCACCAGCCTCACCGGGTCGGCTGTCTGCGACTTGTAGCGCAGGAAATACTCAAAGAGCCTGTCGCATCCCTTGCTGGGGTCAATCCGGCCGACGTAGACGATGTACGCATCATCCACATTCATGCGCTGCGCTGCCGCCGTTGAGCGAGCAGGGGGCGGCTCAGCGAGGCTGGACAGATGGGCCAGATCGAGTCCGTTCCCGATGACCCGGCTGGGGATATACTCGTTCCGGAACAGGCGGTGCACCAGCAACTGCTCTTCCACCGTGTTGAACACCAGTGCTCTCGGCAGGTGAAAAAAGGGACGAAAAATGCCGAGCCGAATCCAGGCATCGTCGTGCGCTGTTGGAAAGAGGACGCTCTTGCGCGACACCGCCTGGAGGCCGAGAAACGTGGAAGCATACAGGAAGGTCACGAAGAATAACAGGTCGTACTGTCTTTCGCGCATCTCGAGGAAGCGAAGCAGTTCAGAGGAGAGCGGCCCCTGCAGCTCCATCCAGCGCATTTCGTCGAAGAATGTGTGGGGCCGGGTGATCATCTCCCGGGTGTAGCGATCGAACTCGGCCATGTTGCGTTCCCGGTCAACCGGGAACCGCCAGACCGGGATGCCGTTGACGCGATCCAGGCCCACCGGGTAGACATTGCGCCAGGTGAGGTAGTCTTCAGCGCAGGTTGTGATGACCTCTACGTCCATATGCGCCGAGAGCCGCTCGGCAAAGCGCCGGCATTCCATCTCCGCGCCGCCATTGACATCCAGGCCGTATCGCTGCACTACAAAGGCCAGCCTCATCCTCTGCTCACTTGTCTTCGATCACTGCGTCAACGCTGCGTCGACACCGGGTCGGTCGACGCTGGGTCGGTCGACACCGGGTCGGTCGACACCGGGTCGACGGGATCATGGCGTTCACCGAGACTGCCGGCCCAATCCTGGAGCACTGCCCGCAGCGCAGCTTCCAGCGCCGCATCGGTGAACCACGTCGAGCGGCGCAGTGCATTCGCCTGCAGCCGGGCATACGTCTCCGCATCATCCCATACCGATGTGATGATCTCGCCGGCAGCAGGGGGATCCTGCTTGTCGATGACCACTCCGGCGTCGCCGACATTTTCGGGCATCGGCACTGCGCCGGCATTGATCACCGGCAGTCCGAAGAACATGGCCTCACCGGAGGGAACGCAGCAGTTCTCCCAGTCAGACAGACTGATCAGGAATCTGGCATGCCGGAAGAGAGTCGTCAACGCCGCGCGATCGCTGATCTTGCCCGTCATCTGTACGCGGTGCTCGATGCCGAGGCGTTGGATCTCCGCCTTCACCCGCTGAACATAGGGCGGCAGGACCTCCATCCCGCCTACCAGGAACAAGCAGGTCTGCGGCCGGCGCTTCTGCACCTCGGCGAACACCCGCACGATGCCGAGAACATCCTTCTGCGGCACAATGCGGCCCACGAACAGGATATACTCCAACTGCTTGACCAGCGCGGCCAGCTCTGCATCTTCTCGAAGACCAAAGAAGGCAGTGTCGACCGGCAGCCGCACCTTGGAGAAGCGAGTATAGCCCGCCTGCTCCAGATCCCAGCGACCGTTCTCCGCATGGTAGATGCACCAGTCGAAGGCGTCGGTATAAGAAGGCAGCGCCTTGATCGCCCGATCGCACAGAGCGGCGAGCCTCGGATCGTCGGACATCAGGTGCGGGGGAGTGACCCCGTGATAATCCATCACAATGAAGTCAGGGCTTTTCCTGAGCAGATCGAAGTTGTCGCTCCAGATGGAATAGTGGAACCAGAGGATGTCGCGGCCGGTGGGCCGGTAGGCGGCCGTAGGCCGGGCATGGAGGCGATAGGCAGGATCGACGTAGTCGGCATACAGGCGGACCGTCACGCCCAGCTGGGCGAATACGCGCTGCAGGCTGATCATGTAGTTGCCGATCGCATCTCCGGTGGTGAGCACCGGGGTCATCATATGGATCCGCATCGTCATGGGTTCTCCTGCTTGTCCGCGGCGGTCGGGCTGCTGGCCAGCGCCTTGAGCTGTTTCTCCAGCGCCGCGACCCGTCTTTCCAGCCGCTCGACCCGCTCCGGCGTTTGGTCCGCATCGATTCCGCTCACGATCCCGTTCAGCACGCGGACGACCGAGGTGTTGAACCTGGTCTGGGCCTCGGCCGCTCGATTCACGTAGAAGACGACCAATTCATGGAACTGACCGCGCACGCGCTGCCAGAGGCTGCCCAGCACCGGAAGCTTCACCGGCGTCAGGTAAGGCGCCACAAAAACCTTGTCATAGACCTGGTTGGCCTGAAAGAGCTCGTCATATATCTCGTGGCCGAAAACCCTGGAGGCAGGCATCTCCTGCGGAGGACGGACGCGCGTCCCCCCGTGTTTCCCGGCGAGATGCGCTCGGATCTGTTCCATCACGGTCTCGATGTCGACGGGCCCACCCTCATACTTCACGGCTTCCTGAAGCTCTGCATCCATCTGAAATCCGTCCTTTGCTGTTGGCGCTAGGCATACTCGAATTGCAGCAGTTGAGCGTAACGTTCAGCGATTCTATCCCACGCGAAGTGCTGCGAGACATAATCTCTTCCCTGCGCACCCATCTGGGCTCGCAAGTCCGGCCGGCGCAACAGCAGGCTCACGCACGCCTCGAACTCCTCGTAGTCGCTGAAATACAGCCCCCCGTTGGCCCGCCGCACGAAGTCGGTCGTCACGGCGCACGGCTCATAGACGAGTCCGGGCGTACCGGCGACCCACGCTTCCATCAGCACGTAGGAAAAACTCTCGAACACAGAGGGCTGGCACAGCACCAGAGCCGCCGCATACGCATCGAACAGCTCTCTGCGGTCGATCCGGCCCAGATCATAGACGCCGTCGGCGGGTGTGAGTTCGATGGGCCAGGAGCCACCCCCTGTCAGGACCAGCGCCAAGTCGGTCCCCCGGTTCTGCCGATAGCGCCGGAAGTAGTCGACCAGCAAAGGTACGTTCTTCGCAACGTCTCTCCGGCCTGCATACAAAATGAAAGGCTCGGCGATCTGGCGCCGGCTGCGGAAAACCGCTGCATCGCCGGGGTAATCGGTGTCGACGCCCGCGCCCACCAGGAGCGCGGGCTTGCCCGCAATCGGGTAGAGTCGCTGGGCCAGCGCCATCTCGGGCTGTGACAAGAACAGCAGGCCTCGCACTCCGGCAAACATCTCTCGGTAGATGGCCATGTGGGCATAGGATTCATCATGCAGGCATGGCACGAGCCAGGACCGCTCTGGACAGACCTGCGCTCCCCAGTACGTCGTGCCGAACATATAGGCGATGAAGAGAAAGACATACTCCTGTCGGTGCGCATTGATGTAATCCAGCAGCGCCGGGCTGCCGATCATCTCCCGCATGAAGACCTTTTCATCCTCGTGCGAGACCGAGGCGCCGGCCATCAACCGCAGGTTGACGGCATCGAAGGCCTGGCGGTCACGTCCGGGGCGGACCGGAAAGCGCCGGATCGTCACGCCGTTGGCGTGGTCGACGCCGCTGCGGTAATGGTTGATCCCCCAGTCGCTGTAGATGTCGCGGGCGCAGGTCGTCAGCACTTCCACCGGGATGCCGCGGCGGCACAGCTGCTCGGCGGTGCTCCTGGCGAGCGCCTCGGAGCCCCCGGGTGCATCGGGGCCGTACCAGGGCGTCACAAAGGCTAGCTTCACGTGTTCTGCTCGCGCCTGCTCGCCTTCAACGCAGCCACCTCCGCGCGCAATGCCGACACCTCCGCGCGCAGGGCGGCAATCTCGGCCTCGGGATTCGCACGTCCCCCGCGATCCAGGTCGCGCACCAGGAACGTCAGCACCGCCACGACCTCACGATTGAACGCAGCCTGTGCGCCGGCCAGCCGATTGACGTAGAAGACCACGAGCCGATGCGCCGCCAGCCGCACCCGCTGCCACATCGCGCCCACGACCGGGATGTGTGACGGCGAAAGGAACGGCTGAACCGAGAGCGCGCTGCTCACCGCGTCGGCGTCCTCCAGCCTTTCATACACCTCCGCAGAAAAGCCGCCGGAACGCACCGCTTCGATCGGCGTTGCCACCGCGCCGCGCTTTGCATCCAGATGGTGCTGAATGCGCTCCAGCAATGCCTTGACCGACTCGTCAGACATGGGCAAATCCCCCTGGCGCAGCCTGCGCGTCCGTCAGGACCTGCTCGATGAAGGCGGCGTAGCGGTCGCCCGCGGCCGCCAGGTCGTGCTCCTCCCGCACGTAGGCGGCGGCCCGTGCGCCGATGGCCTCGCGCAGCTCGCAATCGGACGCCAGTCGGCGCATCGCAGCCAGCAGCGCCTCGCCATCATCCGGCGGCACCTTCACGCAGGCATTGTCAGGAAGCTCGGCATACCAGCCGTGGTTTGACACGATGACCGGCCGCCCGGCGGCCAGGCCGCGCAGCGCGGTCGCCGACGTCTCTCCGACCGTCGGATTGCGCAGGTTCACCACCACATCAGCTGCCGCCAACCACGAGCGAAAGACCCGAAGGTCGGCACAGTAGCCTGTGTAGATCACCGCGGCGCCCAAGTTTCGGTCCGCAAGCCAGGCGGTCAGGTCGAAATCGTGCGCCAGCTCGTCGCCGACCACGACGTAGCGCGCCGCCGGGAATTCCTCGATGAGGCGAGCGAATGCTTCCAGCGCCAGCGGCAGCTGCTTCGAGCGAATCACCTGGCCGCCGCTGACGAATATCAGCGCATCCTCCGGGCACCCCAACTGCCGGCGCGAGAGCCAAGGCTCGGTGGCCGCCTCGATGGGCGCCGGGATCACGACGGTGCTCAGACGAGGGCGCAGGCTCAGCACCTGGCGCTGCGTGAAGCGGCTGTGGAGAATGAGCCCCTGAGCGCGATCCAGCAATCGATCCGTCAATGGGATCTCGGCAAACGGGTGTTCTCGCCGCCCCTGGCTGATCTCAATCGCCATCTCGACGCCATCAACGCCCAGGGCGTATCCCAGCTCGCGCAGGTAGGCGGCGAAGCTCTCCCGCTTCATAAGCGTTCGCGTGGCGATGAACGTATGGAGATTGTGCTCATGAAGCGTCACGATGCCGCCATAGCGCAGCAACATCGCATACATGGCGTCGTGGAACATGCTGGCGCCCATCTGATAGAGTGCAACGTCATAGCGCCAGCGTATTGCGCCGTACTCTGCGAGGTCACGGACAGGAAATCGTTCGCGCAGCTCCTCAGCGACGCGATCCGGCTGCTCAGCAAACAGGGTGAGGTCAAACCGCTGCGCCAGATGGGGCAGCAGTTCGGCGCTGTAATCCGCAATCCCGCTCCGTTCCGGGGGCAAGGGGCTGAAAAAGGCAATCCGCCGGCGCGATGCATTCATGGCTGCACAGCCATCACCGGGGCCACCGTGATGCGCCACGGCGTCACATCGATCCGACTCGGCTTATGGTCGTAGGTGTTCTCTAGCACGGCCGCTTCAAACGTGAATTCCTGCGCTGCTCCGAGGCTCGCACCGCCCGGCCATCCGAAACCATTCTGCACATCGATCCAGTAGATAGCCCTGTCCTCAGCTTGCCAGCGAGCCAGCGCCTCGGTGAATCGCGCTGGATCGAGCGCGTTCAGATCGCGCACCGTGTAGACGTCGTGCCCATGCAGAAACCGCAGCGGCGTTCCGAGCAGGTCTCCCATCCCCACGGGCGCCGGATCACCGAACAGCAACACAGAGCGCGGCAGGAACAACGCATTGAGCCGATCCATCTGATCGATGGCGCTGCGCAGATCCACCTGGCTGACAAAGCCGCGCGCCGACCCCACTATACTTAGAATCCAAAGCAATGTCAATCCAAGACCGAGTCCGCGCGCCCAGGGCGGGCGCAGTGTGCTGAGCCGGTGGATGGCGTAGGCGCCGGCGACCACAAAGAACGGCAGCACCACGGGCACATAGCGACGCATCGCGTAGATCTGGTGCGGATTGGCCTGGATGCGCCATAGATAGAACAAGGAGAAAAACACGCCGGCGCCCAGTACGAAAGCCGTGCGCCGGTTCGCCTCTTTGATCAACATCCAGGCTGCGCCGATGACGCTCAAGCCCACGCCGAGCGGCGACAGGTACCAGCCCAGGCGCAGCAGGTTTTCATGGTCGAGGTTGGGCAGTTGTCCGCCGCCATACCAGTAGGCGTAGGATGTCGTTTGCCCCAGAGAGGGGCGGAGGAAGTAGCCGTAGAGCGCCAACCCGATCACACCGAGCGCCGCAAGCCAGCCCCAGGGCCAGCGCCGGATGCGCGGCCCCAGTGCGAAGCCTCTCCGGCGGGCAATGAAGGCAAGGAAGGCGGCCGATCCGATCACGGCCGCGCCGACCACGGCCAGCGGCTTGAGCCAATACGAGATGACCATCGGGATATAGCGAAACAATCCAGCCGTGTAGGGGCCGCTCTGCAGAGCGCCGTGCAGGAGCGAGTGCAGCGCCAGGAGGATGAACGGTCCGAAGAAGAGGGCGTCGGCGCGCCGATAGGTGTGCGTTCGCCACCGCCAGATCGCTGCCACAATGGGAACCGCCAACAGGACGTACATGTCGATGCGCGTCAGAAACACCATCCCCAACGCCACGCCGGCAAGCGTCGACCACAGCCAGTGCGGCTCCTCGTCGTCCACCCAACCGATCAGCGCCCATCCGCCTGTCCAGAAGAGAAACTGCGTCAGCATCTCCGCTGTGGCATAACGCGCAAACCACACCTGCATCGCCGCAAGGGACAGCGCCGCCAATGCCAGCAGCCCGACCTTCCAACCCCACAGCCGGCGCACCGTCATGTAGACGGCGAACGCGCCCAGGACGGCCCACAGCGGCGTCAGCAGCAGTGCAGCCTGCAAGCCGCCCAGGCTATGCGCCACTGCGAGCCAGACGGGATGCAGCGGGTAGAACTGCGGCACGACCAGTCCGCGCTCGGTTCCCGGCACGTAGAAGCCGGGCAGCAGATAGTAGGGTGCGCCTTCGCTCGGCGGAAGGGCGCGCAGGAAGGCGGCGTCGAGCCCTGGATCAAGGGCAGCCAGCGTCGGATCGGAGATCAGGATGCGGCCCGTGCGAGCGATGTGGGCGCCCAGGTTGATGTAGACGCCGACATCCGCTCCGCCCAAAACGGTCTGATGTGGTCGGAAGTAGAGCACGCACACCAACAACAGCCACGCGCCCAGGGCAGCGGCCTCCCATCGATGGATGCGCCGGCCGACCGCTTGGCGCGAAGCAGCGGAAACGCGTCGCCGCCCTGCGAATAAGCACAAGATGCCCAAAGCCAGGACGACGATGCCCCAGACCAGCGCCAGACGCGCGAGTGAGTAGATGCCGGCCTCGGCCATGACCAGAGCGACCCATCCGAGCCCGAGCAGGCCCAGGCTGGTTGCGGCAAAGGCGAAGGTCAAGTAATCGGTGACCCGACGCGGGGATGCAAGCCATATCAGCAGCGCGCCGGGCAGCGACGCCGCGACGGCAATGGCAGCGACTGCTATCAGCGCCTGCCACGTCACTGGCCCTGCTCCGTTCCACGTCCGGCGCCGCTCACTGTGCTGGGCCGAGCAGGCGAGTGTTCCATGGCGATGTCCCGGTCATGGCTGCGGCTCAGCCGAGGTGGACGCGATGCGACTTTCGAGCACTGCCAGCCGGCGCTCCAATGCCGCCAGCCGCCGGTTGGCCTGGACCAACCGCAGCGCGGTCTCACTCAGGTCGCCGATGGCGGCGGACTGCTCGCGATCCTGGTCGATCAACCAGGCGTCATGGTGGTGCATGCGCATCTCGCACGCTGCCAGCCGCTGTTCATTGCGTCCTGCGTGGGCCTCGGCGTTGGCCAGTTGTGTTTCCCATGCCGCCAGCCGCACCTCGCACGTCACCAGCCGTTCCTCATGATGTTCCAACTGCGCCTCGCGGTGGGTCAGGCCCGCCTCGGTCGCGGCCAGCCGCGCCTCATGCTGCCCCAACTGCACCTCACAAGACGCCACTCGCGCCAGGCCTTGGGCGCGTTCGGCTTCAGCGGCATCGGCCGCAGTCACTTGGGCGGTTAGCAGCGCGACGATCTGTTGGTTGAATTCGCTCTGCTGCTGCATGAGCGGTCGCACATACCACCGGGTGGCCACGCTGTTCCATAGTGCACGGAATCCGGCGATGAGCGGACCCACGAGAGGAACTTCCGAGCGGAACTGATGCTCCTGCAACACCGCCAAGGTGCGCAACTGAGCGAGCCTGGGATCGAAAGGGGGTGTTGGCATGGTCAGGGATCCATGATGCGCCGATGCGCCCACTGGCATGCAATGAAGACGACGCCGTCCTGTCGCTCCGTATCGTCGGGAATCACCACAAAGCTGGCCATACGATGCCAGTGGTCGTAGGGATGGGTGACATATCGGTCGTAGACGGCTACGGTGAGTTCATAGCGGCCCGGCAACAGCGGCAATTCCGGAATGATGTAATCCACGCTGCCGCGCCCGTGGACCCGCTGGATCGGAGCGCCGCTCCAGACGGTGTTGGGGCCGTTGATGCGAAGGCCTTGCGTATCATAAAGCGAGATGCCGAAGGCCGGCGAATCGATCGGCTGAGTCGCTCGATACGACATGCGCACGATGAAGGTCTCGCCCGGCCGGAAGACGTCCTTTGCCGTCCCATCGGCATCCAGGATTTCGGCCTTCTCGATACGCACCTCGCCGGAGCCCCACCGGGCCATCTGGCTGGCCACCTTGACCGCAGTGACAGGTGCGCTATCTTCGCGTCGATCTGCGTCCGTCACACCGCTTGCTTCACCGACCTGGTCCAGCGCCGCTGCTTCGGCCGTTTCATCCGCTTCCGCCATCTCGGACCCGTCTGCCGATTCAGCTGCGACTGCCTGCTCGGCCGCGAGTGCTTTCTCGGCCGCGAGTGCTTTCTCGGCCGAGATCTTATCCTGTTCGAGCGTCCAGAGCTCCTCAAGATACTGAGATGTGACTCCTTCGGTCGGGCCATCCGCGCGTGCACGGCCCTCGTCCAGCCAGATCGAGCGTCTGCACAGTCTGCGCACCGACTCGAGGTCGTGCGACACGAGGATCACGGTCGCGCCGTTGTCCTGAATGTCTCTGATCCGGCGCAGGCAGCGATCCTGAAAGGCTTGATCGCCAACAGCCAGCACTTCATCGATAATCAGGATGTCAGGCTGGAAGGCCGTGGCAACCGAGAAGCCCAGCCGCATCAGCATCCCCGACGAGTAGTTGCGCACCGGTACATCGATGAAGCGCTCCAACTCCGAAAACGCCACGATCTCATCCATCTGCCGGCGGATGAAGCTGCGGCTGAGGCCAAGGATCGAGCCGTTCAGCGCAACGTTTTCGCGGCCGGAGAGATCGGGGTGGAAGCCGGCGCCCAGCTCAAGCAGCGCCGCGACGCGCCCCTGCACGAAGACTGAGCCGGTGGTCGGCAGGATGATGCGCGAGATCAGTTTGAGCACGGTGCTTTTGCCCGAGCCATTTGCGCCGATCAAGGCCAACGATTCGCCCGGCTTGATCGCGAAGCTGAGCTCGCGCAGCGCCCAGAAGCTCTCGCCGCCCTTCGTGCGTCTCCTGTGCAGGGCATTCACGAGGGTCTCTTGGAAAGAGGTCGGTCGTTGGCTATCAAGCGTGAAAAGCTTCGAGACACCTTCGAAGCGGATAATCGCACTCATCGATACACCGTCACCGAGCGGGACCCGTCCTGGATGGTCTGAACGGGCTTGAGGCGAGCCTGGACTTCCTGGCGCAGCGCCTCAACCTCGGGCGGAGTCATCGCCAGGAACACCTCATCATCCCATACCAGCACGGTCGTCCGCGCCAGGAGGCTTTCAGCCGCGCTGCGCGGCAGCGTATAGAGCATGTGGTGCCGGCGGTCCGCGTAATAGGCTGTGACCGGCGCCTGATGTGCGACCGTGATCACCTCACTGGGGTCGGTGTATTCCTGCAAATAGCGACCTGTGAGGCGCAGTACATTGTAGAAGCGGTCGTTCTCCAGCAAGCGCCAGCCGTAGCGTGTATCCAGCCATGATGCGACATGGTTCAATGGCCCCGATGGAAAGCGCAACGGGGATGCCCACAGCACCAGCCCCAGCGCAGCGGCGGCACAAGCTGCCCTCACCCAGCCCCGACTGCCGCGAATGCGCGCAATGGCGCCGGCCCAATCGATGCTCGTGCCGATGATCAGGGCGGCCACTGGCAGCACTCCGATCAGATGGCGCAGTTCCTTGAGGCGCACGAGGTTCGAGATTCCGATCGCCGAGAGCAAGTAACCCCACAGCAGGACTTGCACGGGGTCCAGACGCAGACGCTGCCTCCCCACCACGGCGATTGCGCTGGCGACCAACCCCACAAGCAGAGGCAGGCCGAGCAGGTCGAAGAGCAATTGCTGCGCCCATCCGCCGATCGTCACCCCGGCGCGGGGATCCAACAGATTGGCCGCACCCATTGAGTGCATCCAGCGCTCGATGGCCGCAGTGAACGCGGCTGGGGAGAGGTTCCAGCCCCAAGCCGCCCACAGCGCTGCCGCAAAGACCGTCGGCAGCATCAGGGCCAGCAGCGGCCACAGGAACGCTCGATGGTGACGCCGGCAGTCAAGGAGCACATAGATCGCGCACCAGCCTGTGAAGAGAAGGGCGAACTCCTTGAACAGGGTGGCAGCGGCAAGCATCACGCCTGCGGCCAGCATGTGCGTGTTTGCCTGACCGTGTCTGCCGGGAATGAGCAGAAGCAGGCCAGCCAACATGGCGCACACCATAGGCACTTCCATCCGAATGAAGAACGCGTGGAGTGCGAAGAAGGCGTTGATGGCGAGTATCAGGGCTGCAATGAAGCCAGCCACTGAGCCGCTGATGCGCCTGCCGATCTCGAAGGTCAACCACACGCTGCCCAGTCCGAATGCCAGCGTCACGAGGCGCGCGCCGAAGATGCCGGCGTCCGTGGGCTGCGCGTAGAGACTCAGCAGATAGAGGTACAGCGGGGTGTGTTCGAAGGCCGGTCGCCCCTGCTCACCGAGCGAACGAAAAGGCAATCCTGAGCGCTGGATGTTCCGCGCCACATCCATGAAAACCGCTTCGTCATATTCGAGCACGCGGACGTTAACGGCCAGCGGGACAATGACGGCCAGCAATGCCGCCATTGTCCCCCACAGCAGAAGCAGCTCTCGACGGGTCAAACCCTGGCTCCTTCCGTTATCGAGCCTCCACCCCGTTCCCGTCGAAGGCCTCTGTCTCAACGAGAACGTCTATCTCGTCGACGACATTCGTCGCAGGAAAGTGGAATGCCCGCCGCCATTATCGAAGTATCATCGGAAGGTGCGCAGCGTGCGCGTAGGCATAGACAACGCCTGTGGAGTAGTTATCTTCCTCGGTGATCTCCCAGATCGCGTCGGCGCTGTCGACTTTCACCCAAAAGCGATGGACGCCAAGCGGAAGGTCAGTCCAGAGAACGGACGCTTGCTGGGACTGGATGACGCACCCATTGATCGGTGCAGACACCGCTGCTGTGCCGATCGCCTGCGTGAGCGTCATGCCGGTGT